>CBDUCC010000221.1:0-6702 GCA_965365555.1 uncultured Myxococcales bacterium
CTGGGCCTATCTCGATCGGGCCAGCAGATTCGCCGTCGTCGCTCCAGCGACCCCGAGCGAATGGCTCGCCGCCTGCGTGACCGCCGCCTATGCAGAGGCGTTGCTCCTGAGCGCGGACCCCGCCGAAGCGAGCACATGGAGACGCGCGACGGCTGCCTGGCTTTCCTGGGAGATCACGGGCCGCTTCGGATGCGAAGACGCCATCCACGAGCAGCAGGCGGAGCCGAATCGGTCGTGGATCGCGGATGGCGCAGAGGATGGTGCCGGGGGTGCGCTTTTGCTCGCGTACATGTCGGCGCGCCATGGAAACGGCTCGACGGAGTTCGTTCGGGACGTATGGGACCTGGCGCGCCAACGGACGTGGGAGGGCGACGAGCTGCGCGCAGAGCCCGACCTCTGGTCTGCCTTCGACGTGGCCATCGAGCTGAGCGGGGACCGCCTGCTCGACAACATCGTCGACCTTTCCGTCCTTCGCTGGTTCATCGGGCGGACGAACGCAGGGGAGCACGTGCTCGATGCGATCGATTCGGATGCTCGGGTGCCGGTCACGAGACGGATGACGCGACTGCCGAGCCGAGTGAGCGCCCCGAATCCCCTCCAAACCTTTGGGAGCGCGTACGTGCTGATCGACAGCGCGGTTTGGGGCGAGGCAAGGCAGCTTCGTGCGTGGCTTCGTGGCGAGTTCGGCGTGCGCTGGTCGTTCGTAGCGATCCAGCTCGACTCGAGCGGAGTCGAGCTGGATCGGATCTCGGCGCCGCCTAGCTCGGTCACGCCCAGAGCCTACGTCCCCATCAAGCTTCACCCAGAGACCGCCAGCCTGCTCTTCGTCGTGACCCACCTCGGCAGCGAGCTCCCCGACGCGGATGAGCAGAGCACGGACGAACGGTCCTTCGAGTTGATCGTCGACCGCTCGGACTAGCTGCGAGGGCGGCGCCGTCGGCGGCGCTTGCGCGGCCTCGGTTCGGAATCGTAGACGGCGTCACCCGGTTCGCGCGCCCACTTCGGAAGCTCTTCCCCCCGCGCGAGGCGGTCGAGAGCGAAGACGGTGGCAGCATCCGCGAAGTACTCGCGCCGTGTGATCGACTGAATTCGACCGGTGCGAAGGCGGCGCTGCGCCATCGTGAGTAAGCGGATTCGGTCTTTGAGTCGGCGTGGAAGTGACAGGCGGAGCGAGAGCTCGTGTACGAAGTCCTCGTATGCGACCGGCACGTCGGTCGCACCTTCGATCGCCTCGTCGATCGGGCCGAGGAGCAGAGCGGCAAGCAGCACGGCGTCGCTTGGAAGTCGATCCTCGGCGGCAAGCGCATCCACCGCTTTCAGTCGTCCGAACGTGAGCTCGGCCCCTTCGAGATCGTCGTCGAGGAACGACGCGACCTCGGGCAAGATCTCGCTCAAGACGCCGACGTCCCATGCCAAGAAGATCGAGCGATGTGCAGCCCCACCGCGGAGGAACCGGAGGAGCTCTTCGAGCACTCTCGGCGCCGCAGCACGGCGCAGGTCGCCGCGGTGACGGACCATCGCATCATAGACCTCGGGGTCGAGGCCCATGTCGAGCCGGGCGCTGAACTTGATCGCGCGCAGAATTCGCACTGGGTCCTCTCGAAACCGCACGTTCGGATCACCAATGGTGCGAAGCAGGTGCTCCTCCAGGTCCGCGACACCACCAACGAAGTCGATGACCTCGCCGCGCTCGAGGTCGTAGAACAGGCCATTGATCGTGAAGTCACGCCGAATCGAGTCCTCGTGTGGCTCGCCGAAGACGTTGTCGTTCGTGATCAACAGGTCGGCATCGTCCGCCTCGGTGACCGCGCTCTTCGAGGGGATCAAACGGACGGGCTCCGGCCCGGCACAAAGTGGAATTTCCTTGGCGAGCTTTGGTTTGATGATCTCGAAGTGCTGACACGGGTCACGCCGCACCGTCGCCACCTCGATGATCTTACCGCCAGAGAACAACACGTGGGCGAGGCGGAAGCGCCTGCCGATGACACGACAGTTCCGAAAGAGGTCACGAACCTCGTAGGGACGTGCGCTCGTCGCGACGTCGAAGTCTTTCGGTTTACGACCAAGCATCAGATCGCGCACACCACCCCCGACCAAGTAGGCCGTGTGCCCGTGGCGGTTGAGGCGACGAATGACTTTCGCAGCGTCTGGGTCGACCAGTCGTCGCGGGATTTCGTGGGCATAAACGACGGGCTCGGGAGGGTCGTCGGCGAGCAGGTCTCGCTCTTCGTCCTCCCGATGACCGAAGTCGGTATCGATTACTCGGGTCATGAATTACCAAAGGCCCCGCGGAAATCGGAGGCGCCGATGTTGCAGGCGAGTCTTAGCAACAAGCGCTCCTAACGGCAATGTAAGACCGATGCTACCGTCCCCCAACAAAATGAGCGAGCATGAAACGTCGGCCGGGGCCGTGATCGTATGCGGTTTCGAAGGCCTCGAAGCCCCTTCGGAGATCGAACGATGGATCGCGTCGGACCTCGTAGCCGGATTGATCCTCTTCAAACGAAACATCGCCGACATCGAACAAACCCGGGCGGCGATCTCGGCGGCGAGTCAGCGAAGCGCCGGATCACTGCCGATCCTGATCGGCGTCGATCAGGAAGGCGGCCGCGTTGCTCGACTGGGGGAGCCAATCCTACCCCTGCCTCCGATGCGCATCCTGGCGCGGGCCGGAGACCGCGCCCTGACCCGCGACGCGGCAACGATCCTAGGGCGGCAACTTCGTGCTCTCGGCTTTAATCTCGATTTCGCTCCGGTGCTCGACGTCGACACGAATCCGAACAATCCGGTAATCGGCGATCGTTCTTTCGGAGATAAGCCGGCCGCGGTCATCGAGCACGCGCTCGCGTTCGCGGAGGGCTTACACGCCGGAGGTCTACTCTCCTGTGGAAAGCACTTCCCAGGCCACGGAGACACCGATCTCGACAGCCATCTGGCACTGCCTGCGCTTCGGCACGAGCGAAGCCGCCTCGAAGAGATCGAGCTCCGTCCCTTTCGCGCAGCGGTTGGGAAGCTGCCCTCGCTGATGACGGCGCACGTGGTCTTCGAGGCCCTCGATCCCGAAGTCCCTGCGACGATGTCGCGAAAAGTGATCGAGGATCTCCTGCGCCGCGAGATAGGCTACGATGGCGCTGTCTTTTCCGACGATCTCGAGATGAAGGCGATCAGCGATCGCTACGCAATCGAGGAGGCCGGAGTCCTCGCGATCGAGGCAGGATGCGATCTGCTGCTCGTTTGCTCCGACCTCGGCGCCGCGGCACGCCTTCGCGAAACCCTCACGCGCGAGGCCGAACGGAGCCCCGCGTTTCGTGCGAGAATGCTCGAGGCGCGTTCACGCGCGGACCAGCTCCGCCGTCGGGCCGCAGAGCTCGCGCCTGCCGTCCCTCTCGAAAACGCGCTAGACCGCGCCGAGATTGGAGCCGTCCAAGAGAGGCTCTCGCAGCTCGAATGACCGCAGCGCAACCACTTGATGAGGCGCCTCGCGCCGCCTTCGCCGATGAACGATGGCAGCTCGGCGTCTACCGAACACCCTTCAGGGATGTGAACCTCAGTGTCCGAGGCTGGAAGCGCTTTCGGTTGAAGGAATGGCACTACCTCTCGTTCACCACCGACGAGTGGTTCATCGCGCTCGGTCTCGTGCAGCTAGGTTACGTGGCGAATCTGTTCTCTTATGCAGTGGACCGAATCGAGCACCGAGCGGCGATCGAGCACGGCTCGCTATCGCCGTTCGGGGGAGCACTGAGCTTTGCACCGAGCTCGGTGGCAGGAAGAACGCGCTGGCAGAGTCGAGGAGCGTCGGTATCGGTGAATGCGACGGACGGCTGGCAGATCGAGATCGACATCCCGCTCGGCACCGAACGGCTTGTCGGCCATGCCCAGATCCAGGCTCGAGACTCGCTCGCGATGCTCCACCGCCTAGGCCCGAAACGCGTTGCATACACGCACAAGGCGGCGGGCTGGCCGGCCTCGGGACGCCTGGAGCTCGGGACGCGTTCGATCGCGCTGGACGGCGGACTCGCTGCGAGCGACTGGACGCGCTCGCAGGCGACTCGGATCACCGAATGGAAGTGGGCCTCGGTGAGTGGCTTCCTCCCCGATGGCGCTTCGTTCGGCTTGAACCTCTCCGCGCAGGTATACGAGGACGAACGCGGACATTCCGTCGAGAATGCGTTCTGGTTGGATGGACGGGTCCGCCGCCTCGAGGGGGTCCGTTTCGAGGTCCCGAGCGATCCGCAGCGACAGAACTGGCGGATTCGCAGCCTGGCGGGGGACGAGGTCGATCTCGAGTTCGAGCCCCTCGGCGCGCGAGAAGAGCACAGCAACTTCGGTCTCGTACGGACCGATTTCGTGCAACCGTATGGCAGATTCGAAGGCCGCGTGTGCGGACACGAGATAACCGGCTCGTTCGGTGTCGTCGAGGTCCACCTCTCGGTCTGGTGACGAAACGATGCAGATCCACGGCGACACCAGCGGCTTGAGCGCTTCGGAGACGAAGGCGCTTCAGCGCATCTACCGACGACGCGTGCCGCTCGACCGGCTGACGACACCGGAGCTCACGCGCGCGCTCGTCGGCGTATCCCACGCCACCGGCCGCCAGGTCGGCGTTCTGGCCGATCGGTCCGGCCGAGTGCATCACGTGATCATCGGCGATGCCTCCAAGCTGATGTTGCCGGACGTCGGCCGCCTCCGTGCCGGAGCCGGAAGGCTACGAGGGCTGCGCCTGATCCACACCCACCTTCGCAACGAGCCGCTCAGCCGAGACGACCTCGTCGACCTGACCCGACTCCGACTCGACATGGTCGTGGCGATATGTCTCGCGCCGGGCGAGGAGCGAGCGCTCTGCGTCTACTATGGCCACAACTTCCCTTCACTCGAGGAGACGAACGAGCCACCGTTCCGCACCTTCGGCCCGATCCCATACGCGAAAGCACGCGAGAACCCTGCCGAAATCATCGAGACGATCGAGCAGGAGTACAGCAGGGCGGCACGGGCCCGAGGAGTCGCTGCCAAGGACGGGCGCGCCATCCTCGTGCATGTTTGTGACAAGCGAAGTGCCGCTCGAGCCGAGGACTCGCTTCGGGAGCTCGAAGAACTTGCGCGAACGGCCGGCGTCGAAGTCGTCGATCGAGTCCTCCAAGTGCGAGACCGTGTGGATCCGCGGTATGCGCTCGGCCGAGGGAAGCTCGAGGACGTGGTGATCAGGGCGATGCAACTCGACGCGGAGACGTTGATCTTCGATCAGAATCTTCGCCCGGCGCAGGCGAGCAGCATCGCGCGAATGACGGACCTGAAAGTCCTCGATCGTACACAGCTCATTCTGGACATCTTCGCTCAGCACGCCGACACCAGCGACGGTAAGCTCCAAGTCGAGCTCGCGCAGATGCGCTACCTGCTGCCTCGCCTCGGTCAGCGGGACGATGCTCTTTCACGTTTGACCGGCGGCATCGGCGGACGAGGGCCTGGTGAGACCAAGCTGGAGGTTGGGCGCCGACGAGCACGTGAGCGCATCGCGCGCCTCCAGTCGCAGCTCAAACAACTGGGCCGTCAACGAGAGCAGCGTCGTTCTCGCCGAAAGCGGCGCGGTACACCTACGGTCGCCATCGTCGGCTACACCAATGCCGGCAAGAGTACGCTTCTGAATTCGCTCACCGGAAGCGACGTCATCGCCGAAGACAAGCTCTTTGCGACTCTCGATACCCGCTCGCGCGCCCTGCATCTGCCTTCGGGCCGCGATGTGATCGTCACCGACACCGTGGGCTTCATCCGGGATCTTCCGAAGGATCTGTTCGCAGCCTTTCGCGCAACCTTCGACGAGACCCAGGACGCAGACTTGCTGCTGCACGTGATCGATGCCTCCGACCCGTGTCGGGCCGAGCACGTCGAGACGACCGAGAAGCTCCTGGTCGACCTCGGCCTCGAGCGGATCCCACGCATTCTGGTGTTCAACAAGTGCGATCGCCTGGAGACCCCTCAGGCGACGCTAGCGCACCGCGGCGTGCCGATCAGCGCGCTCGATCGGAGCTCGCTGAATGGTTTACTCCGGGCGATCGACGAACGGCTCGACGTCTCGCATCCGCTCTTGACGGAGCCGGAGCCTACTTCTTCACCACCGGCTTGATGCCGACCTTGCCGTCTTTGACGATGACCTTGAAATCGATTCGCTTACCTTTGTGCTTTCGGTCGAGCTTCGGGACCATCTTCTTCAAGCTCTTCGCGACGGTCTCGTAGTCGATGCGATCGGTCCGCTCGTTGTTCTGCCGCTTCGCGTCGACGTAGCTCTCGTAGATCTGTCGCATCCGCGTTTCTCCGGGACCCTTGGCACGTGCCGTGATGGGAGGCGCCATCTTTCGACTCGGTTGCAGGGCCGGACTCGAACGATCGCGTTTGGAGGCGGGACGCCGGGAACGCGGCTTGCTGAAGCTTGCAGCGGGCCCGTCGGTGCGCGGGGTGGCACGCCCAGGAGCCGCCGGCCGTACCGAGAGGTTCGACTCGTCGAGGCCGAGCTCTCCGATATGCAGCTCATGGGAATAAGGAACCGGCTGAACGGGCTGATAGCCGACGTCGGTGTACTCCGGCGAGAAGTAATACCAAGCGAATAGGGGCGCGAGTCCCGCGCCGACCACGATCGCGACGAGCGACAAGATCGGCAGGCGGTTCGCCCATTTGGGAAATACTTGTGCCATGTCCTTGGGCCGTGAGCTC
>CBDUCC010000222.1:0-6604 GCA_965365555.1 uncultured Myxococcales bacterium
CGTGGCGACCACGCCAATGGCAAGATCGCGAGGCGAGATTCTCCGACGGGTGGCCTCGATGGCCTCGGAACGGCTCACCCCGGCTACCAGCTCATTGTACGAATCGACGTATCTGCGGGGTACTCCGAGTAGCTCGACGTCCAAGGTCGACTCGAGCCGCTTGGAGGCCGTATCTCGGTCGAAACAGTGCCCGTTGATGAGGTATCGTTGTGCGAAGCGAAGCTCTGCCTGCTTGATGCCGCTTTGGGTCCAACGCTCCATCAGCTCGAGTTGAAGCGCGGCGCATTCCGCGGAGTACTCGGATGCGGGCGCGGTCCACATGTACCAGGCATCGCGTTCCGTGGAATGAAGGAGGCGACTGTAGGCACCGTAGCTCCAGCCCCGTACTCCACGAACCTGCTGCATGAGTGGACCGCTGAACGTTCCTCCGAATGCCGTGTTCGACACGATCAAGGGGAAGAGCTTCGGATCGCGGGTCTTGGCGCCGAGCGTCCCGATGAAAAGCTGGGTCTGGGTACGCGCCGGTTTGTCGACGATGACGACGTGGCGTCCGGAGCGAGCCCGGGAGGGCTGGAGGTCGAGCTTCGAAGTCACGCGCCCTCGACGGCTCGGAAAGTAGCTGGCGACCAGGCGCTCGGCATCGCGGCGCACAACGTCCCCCGCCAATCCGACGACGAAGGGTGAGCGCTCCACCTGGCGTCGATAGAACCGTCGAATGCGGTCGAGATCGACCCGTCGAAGGCTCGATTCGGTTCCGCCGAGCGTGCGACCGTACGGATGATCCCCGAAGAGCGATCTCCGAAACTGGACTGCACCCAAGGTCTGGTCGTCGTCCAGGCGGGACTTGAGCGCGCCCTGGGCCTGCCGTTTGAGCTTGGCGAAGTCGGTCGCGCGAAAGGCGGGCGCCCAGACGAGCCGGGATAGCAGCTCGAGAAGCGGCTCCAGATTGCGCCCCAAGACCGTGGCGCGGATCCGTGTGGAGCGCATGCTGACCTCGACCGAGATTCGGGCACCCAACATCGCGAGTCGCTCCTCGAACCGTGCCTGTGAGATTCCGCTCGGCCCACGACGCAAGAGGTGACCCGTTAACTGTGCCAGTCCCTCTTGGCCCGGTGGATCGAGCAGGCTTCCGACCGGGAAGCCGACTTCCACGTCCACGAGGGGAAGTACGTCGCTCGACTCGACGAAAACGGTCGTCATGCGCTCGGTACGATCTCGACCCGGGTACGCCGGGACCTTCGCAGGTACGTCTGGGTCACGCGCTGAACGTCGTGGGCCGTGACCGCACGATACTCCGCGAGCCTTTCGAAGACCGCGGCACCGTCGTTTGCAACGGTCTCGTAGAAGCCGATCTGTTCTGCCTTGCCGCCTGCGGTTTCCATGCTGTGCAGAAAGGACAGCTCGAGCTGAGCGGCAGCCTTGCTCAACTCGAGGGCGGTCGGTCCCTCCGCGGCCAGCAGATCGAGCTCTTCGTCGAGGAGCGCCAGCGCCTCCTGACGGCGACATCCGTGGCGAACGAAGATCCAAATTTCGAAGAGCCCAGGCTCGACGAACGGAGAGAGCGACCCGCGCACCGAGAGCGCGATCTCTCGGTCGATGCAGAACGAGCGATGAAGTCGAGAGCTGCGGCCGCCGAAGAGAAGCTCGCTGGTGAGGACGAGCGCCGCCGTGTCGGGGTGGGAGAAGGCGGGCGCACGGTAGCCGAGCAGCAGCTTCTCGGTCGGCGTCGGAGCTTCCACGGTCAGCACCCGCTCCGCACGCTGGTTGGGCTCGTGGGGGAGCGCCTCGGAGCGAGGTGGCTTGCTCTTGGTGAGCGAGCCGTAGTGCTTCTGCACGAGTCGAAGCGCCTTGGGCTCGTCGAAATCACCGGCGATCACCACCGTCGCATTGGCCGCGCAATAGTGGCGACGATAGAACTGGCGGCAATCGCTCACGGTGAAGCCCTGAATGTCTTGCATCCAACCGATGGTCGGCCAGCGGTACGGATGGCGTTTGAACGCGGTCGCGTAGAGAAGCTCGAGAGCCTTTCCTTCGACGTCGTCCTCGACACGAAGCTTGCGCTCATTCACCACGACCTCTTTCTCCGAAGTCACCTGTGGCGTTCTCAGAACCAGATTCGCCATACGGTCGGCTTCGAGCTCGATCAGCAGCGGCAGCGCATCGCAAGGCGCGTTTTCGTAGTAGTAGGTCCAGTCGGTCCACGTGGCAGCGTTGGCTTCCGCGCCGGCACGTTCCATCAAGCGGTCGAAGTCGCCGAGATTGTGGTTACTGGTCTCGTTGAACATCAGGTGTTCGAACAGGTGTGCGAGTCCCGTCTTTCCAGCCTCCTCGTGCCGCGAGCCGACGCGAAACCAGGTGTGGTAGCTGACTGTGGGAGCGGAACGGTCGACGAGCGTCAATACCGTGAGTCCGTTGCCGAGCGTGAACCTGCGCAGTCGGAGCGCGTCGCCGAACGCCTGTTCACGCACGAACGTCCACCGCGCGTTGCGCTTCGATACGCCTCGATTCAGACGCTCGACCCAGACCTCAGGCGCCACCATCGAAGGCGGAGCCTGCGCATCGCCTGGCACCCGGTCAAGCAGATTCCCCTGCAATTTTGGAGGTCTGGGCGCGCGGGGTTCTCAGCGGAGCGTAGGCACGATATCGGTTCGGCGGGTCGAGAGGCCTAGAAAAGGAGCCAAGAACATGAAGTTTGCAGTGATCGGGGCGCGAGTCCTGCTGGGTTTGGTGTTCGTAGTGTTCGGATTGAATGGGTTCTTCCACTTCATCGAGCCGCCCGAGATGAACGAGGCGGCCGGCGCCTTGATGGGAGCCCTCGTCGGCACCGGTTACTTCATGGCCGTCGTGAAGCTCGTCGAGGTGGTGTCCGGTGTGATGATTCTGACGGACAAGTATCTGCCGCTCGGCCTCGTCTTGCTCGCGCCCGTATCGGTGAACATCCTCCTCTTTCACCTGTTCCTCGACCGGAGCGGCCTCGGAATGGCGATCGTCATCGTGGTAGCGCAGCTCTTCCTGGCCTGGGCGTACCGCGACTCGTTCAGCGGCGTCTTGCGAGCAAACGCAGCGCCCGTAGAACCGAGCTAGCCTTGACCGGCTCTCGGGGGGCGGGTAGCTCTCCGGCCATGTCGGAAGTCAGAGTTCGTTTCGCCCCCTCGCCCACCGGCTATCTGCATATCGGTGGCGTGCGGACGGCACTCTACAGTTGGCTCTGGGCACGCCAGAACGGCGGCTCGTTCATTCTTAGAATCGAAGACACCGACCGAGAACGCAGCACTGACGAGAGTATCGAAATCGTGCTGGAGTCGATGCGATGGCTCGGCCTGGACTGGGACGAAGGCCCCGAGATCGGCGGTCAACACGGCCCTTACGTGCAGAGCGCGCGTCTGCACATCTATGCCCAGTTCGCCGAACGGCTGATCGAGACAGGCCACGCTTACCGCTGCTATGCGACCAAGGAAGAGATCGCCGAGGCGCGCGAGGCGCACAGGCAGACGGGCACCAAGGACGGCTTCCGCTTCGAAAGTCCATGGCGCGACCGCAGCGATCCTCCCTCGGATCCGGGCCTACGACACGTCATTCGCTTTCGCGCGCCACACACGGGTACGACTCGCTGGGCCGATGCGGTCAAGGGTGAGATCGAGATCCAGCATTCCACGCTTCAAGACTTCGTGCTGCTTCGGCCCGACGGGATGCCGCTCTACAACTTCGGCTGCGTCGTGGACGACCTGACGATGGGAGTCACCTTGGTCGCTCGCGGCGACGATCACGTGATCAACACGGCACCGCAGATCCTGCTCTACCAGGCACTGGCGGCGCCGGTGCCGGAGTTCGCACACATGCCGATGGTGCTCGCTCCGAACGGGGAGAAGCTATCGAAACGGCATGCAGCCGTCGGAGTCCTCGAGTACCGGGACATGGGGTACCTACCGGACGCGGTCATCAACTACCTAGCTCGACTTGGATGGTCCCACGGTGACCAAGAGATCTTCACTCGGCAGGAGCTCATCGAGAAGTTCAACTGGGACCGCGTCGGCTCGACGGCAGGTCGGTACGATTCCAAGAAATTTCTCCACGTACAGGCCGAGCATCTTCGAATGCTACCCGACGACGAGATTGCCCGCGGCACGGTACCGTTCCTCGCGCGCCTCGACGTGGAGGTCGACGAAGACGACCCCACCCTCCTGAAGGCGATCCCTTATGTGAGACCGAGAGCGTCGACCTTCGTGGAGGTTGCAGACGCAGTCGTGTACTTCTTCGCCGACGTCGTATTCGAAGAGAAAGGGAAGCGGAAGTTTCTCATCCCAGAGAACGCTGAGCACCTGAGGAAGCTCGCGGACGTGGTGGAGGGCGTCGACCCTTTCGACGCAGCCTCCCTCGAGCCGGTGGTCAAGGCCTGGATGGAGGCCGAAGAGCTTCCGATGAAGAAGGTCGCGCAGCCCGCACGCGTCGCCATGACCGGCAGGACTCGGAGCCCTGGACTCTTCGAGGTGATGGAAGTTCTGGGAAAGTCGAAAACCGTCGCACGACTCCGCAGCGCGGCCGAGCTTTCCGAAGCGACTGCGCCTGCCTCGACGTAGCCTGGCGCTGTCCCATACTGACGCAAGTCGTGCAGTCATTGGTCATCGTTTCTTACTTGGTCACCTTGGGGGTGCTGGCTCTTTACGGCGTGCATCGAAGTGCGCTTCTGTGGCGATACCTCAAGCACCGCAGGGACAAGCCCGAGCCGCTGAGACACTTCGGTGAGAGCGAGCTTCCCTTCATCACGGTGCAGCTCCCGATGTACAACGAGCGCTTCGTCGCAGAGCGCTTGATCGATGCAGCCGCCCGGATCGACTACCCGCGGTCTCGGCTGGAGATTCAGGTGCTCGACGATTCGACCGACGATACCTGTTCGATCGCGAAATCTCGATGCGCGTTCCACCGCTCGAATGGTCTCGACATTCAGTACCTGCATCGGAGCGACCGGACCGGGTACAAAGCCGGAGCACTCGAAGCAGGTCTGCTCGAGGCCAAGGGCGAGCTCGTTCTGATCTTCGATGCCGACTTCGTACCGCAACCCAGTGTCATTCGATCATTGGTGCACTACTTCAGCGACCCGGCCGTGGGAATGGTCCAGGCGCGCTGGGGTCACTTGAACCGCGAGGATTCACTGCTCACGAGCTGCCAAGCCATGCTCCTCGACGGACACTTCGTCATCGAGCACAGCGCGCGAAATCGAAGCGGTCGATTCTTCAACTTCAACGGCACGGCCGGGATCTGGCGCAAGGAGGCGATCTTCGACGCCGGGGGATGGCAGCACGACACGATCACCGAGGACATGGATCTGAGCTACCGCGCACAACTCGCAGGATGGCGCTTCCTCTACGTACCGGACGTGTGCGTCCCTGCCGAGCTGCCTGTAGACATGAATAGCTTCAAGAGCCAGCAGTACCGCTGGGCGAAAGGCTCGGTGCAGACCGCTCGCAAGCTGCTCGGTACGATCTTCACAGCACCCGTCCCTACGAAGGTGAAGCGGGAGGCGTTCTTTCACCTGAGCAACAACGTGGCGTACCTGTTCCTACTGGTCCTTGCGGCACTACAGCTCCCGAACATGGTGATCCGTCGCCAGATGGAGGACCCAACGCTGCTGCTGCTCGATGTCCCCCTCTTTTGGGCGACATGCGGGTCCGTAGCCGCCTTTTACCTGATCGCTCAGCGGGATCTGCACGGGAGTGGGAAGCAGGCGCTCAAGCGACTGCCCGCAATGATGGCGCTTGGAATCGGGCTCAGCGTGAACAACGGGCGAGCCGCCCTCGAGGGGTTATTCGGACACGACGTCGAGTTCGTGAGGACTCCGAAGCAAGGAAACCAGAGAATCGGGCTGCCGCTCGGCTTGGTGGGTTACCGAGGCCGCTGGCCCTGGCACAACACGATCGAGCTGGCGTTCGGGATCTACTCGACCGGTACACTCGTCGTGGCCATCGCGACGCAGAGCTGGGCAAGCGTCCCGTTTGTGGCCCTGTTTTCCGCCGGATTCCTCTATGTCGGACTTGCGAGCCTCGTCGAGGCGCTCCGACCCGCCGCTCCTCAGAACGAAGCGGTCGCCGAGGCGCAGGACCCGTCGACACACTCCTCGCCAAGCCCGCAATCGATGTTGAGCTGACATTCGGCGAGCACCTCGCTGCTTCGGACACAGAGGTTCATGTCCTCCGCCGGTGCGCAGAAGCGAATGGCGGCGTCGATTCGTGCACACTCATCATCGGTCTCACACGGGGTGCGGCATTGCCCGCGAACGCAGAGCCGGCCCGGTTGGCAGGTATTTTCGGGACAGAACTGCTCGGGGCGCGTATCGGGTACGCACTGAAAGCCGCTGCAGTACTCGAACTCGGCGCATTCGGAGTCATCGAGGCAGTTGCTCAGACAGTCGTCGGCCGTGCACGGCCGGCACGCACCGGCAACGCATTGCTGAGTGTCCGGACATGGCGCGTCGAGGCAGGTTCGCAGGCAGTCGCCGTCGATACAGATTCGCGAGTCACCGCACTCGAAAGTGAACTGGCAGGTGAACGGTGCCGGTTCGGGCTCGGGTTCAGGGTCCCCAGGCAACGGCTCCTGCACCGCGGGCGTC
>CBDUCC010000223.1:0-6601 GCA_965365555.1 uncultured Myxococcales bacterium
TCATCAGGGACGACAACACGCGAGCACTTCGAATGTTGGCCGGGCAGGGCGACCTGGCACTCGCGTCCGTTCCGCCACTGCTTCTGCCGATGTTCGAAGAAAACCCGGACTTCGAGACGAGAACGGCGCCCGGAATATCGACGATGTACCTCGGCTTTCAGACAGAGTCGCGAAAGCTCTCCGACGTTCGCGTTCGCCGGGCCATCGCTCACGCGATCGATCGCGAGCTCCTGGTCCGGGGCAAGTATCACGGCCTCGCCGAGGTCTGCGACACATGGATCCCCAAGAATCATTGGGCCGATACCGATGAGCTTCCGTCACAGGACTTCGATCAGGACCGCGCCAGAGCGCTGCTCGACGAGGCCGGGTTCGTGGATCCGCCCGGCCCCGAGCCTCGTATGACGCTCGTCCTGCGCACGACGTCGGAGCGCTTTCGCCAGTCCATCGCCCGTGCGATCGCCGGGATGTTGCGCGAGGTTCAGGTCGAGGTCGACGTTCGTCCCTCCGAGACCGCCACGCTAATCTCAGATCTCAACCGCGGTCGCTTCGAGCTCACGCTGTTGCAGGTCCCCGAGGTGATCGAGCCGCACGTGCTCAGTTGGTTCTTCGAGTCCTCGAGGGTGCCAGGGCCCGGGAGCGAGGGCGCCAACCGCTGGCGCTACCGAAACCAAGAGCTCGATCGTCTGTTCGAAGCGGGTCGGACGACGATCGACCGGAGCGCCCGACGCCAGGCGTACACGCGCGCGCAAGAGATTCTCGCGCGGGATCTGCCGGTCCTGCCTCTATGGCAACCGGACACGATCGCCGTGATTCGCCGCGGTTCGGAGTTCGACGTACCCCGCGACGGCCGTTTCGGGACACTGGCGTTCTAAGGGCACGGTGGTAGCGTACCCCCGTGATCCTCAGGGACCCGGTCCATGGTTTGATGGCCTTCGAAGGCATCGCGGAGCGGGTCGTTCGATCCCTCCTCGACACCCGCGAAGTGCAACGCCTTCGGCGCGTCCGGCAGCTCGGTCTCGCCTCCCTGGTGTTCCCGGGCGCCGAGCACACACGCTTCGCCCACGCGATCGGCACCGCCCATGTGATGCAGGCCCTCCAAGACCGCATCGACGCGTGCAGCAATGAGCTTCCTTCGGAGCAGCGCCTTGACGAGGAGGCAAGAGCGGATGGACTCGCCGCAGCGCTTCTCCACGACCTCGGACACGGTCCGTTTTCGCATCTGTTCGAGGAGGTGCTTCCGCACGCGAAGCACCACGAACAATGGACACGGGACATCTTGTTGGACCCGTCGACGGAAGTTCATCAGACGCTCGAGTCGATCTCGAGCGGGATGAGCAAACGGGTAACCGGCCTTTTGAGCGGAGACTATCGGCTCGGGTACCTCAGCCACAGCGTCAGCGGAACACTCGACGTCGACAGGGCAGACTACCTTCTTCGAGACAGTCACATGACCGGCGTGCGCTACGGGCTCTACGACCTCGACTGGCTACTTCACGCCCTGGCATTTGCTTGCGTCGAAGGTCGTTGGGTCCTCGCCGTCCAAGGGCGCAAGGGCCTCCCACCCGTGGAGAGCTTCTTCTTGGGCCGGCACTTCATGTACCAGCAGGTGTACCACCACAAAGCGACTCGGGCCGCCGACGCACTCGTTCGCGCGATCTTCATGCGCGTGAGCGAGCTCATCCTCGAAGGTGCGCCGCCGGACCCACTGCTTCCCGCGTTTCGAGCGGCTGCCCTCGGCGAATCGATCTCGGTCGAAGAGTATCTGAGGATGGATGACGCCGAACTCCTGACCTGCCTCAGCGCATGGGAGCAGGGGAGAGACCCGACGCTCGCGGATCTCAGCAAGCGGCTCCGCGGCCGACAGCTCCCCAAGACCGTCCCGCTCCCGGAGCACCGGCCGGATCTCTGGAATCGAGCGCTCGAACGGGCCCGTGAAGTCGTGTCGAGCCGCGGCCATCGTACCGACTTGAGCGTCTGGCTCGACCTCGCCGAAGACGTTCCCTATCGCGAGCCGACGGACGGGAGCGCCGAAGGTCTCTGGGTCACCCTGCGTCACCAGCCCCTTCAGCGCTTGGGCGACGCTTCATTTCTCCTCGGACAGCTGAGGAACAAGCGCATCGAGCGTCCACGGCTGATCTTCCCGGCCGAGTATCGCTCCGAGGTTCTGGCTGCCCTCCACGATGTCCTGGACTGAGCACCGGGCACGAATACCGGATCTGCGTTAGAATCAAGGCGGAATTGGTTGGGGGATGGCCAGGATTCTCATCGTTGACGATCAGGAAAACGCACGAAGCATGCTCGTCGAGATGCTTCGTGCGGAGGGCTACGAAGTCGCCCAAGCCGACGGTGGCGAAGCCG
The DNA here is from genome assembly GCA_965365555.1 of uncultured Myxococcales bacterium. Lineage (GTDB taxonomy): Bacteria > Myxococcota_A > Polyangia > Polyangiales > Houyiibacteriaceae > SG8-38. The sequence continues at coordinate 2,359 of CBDUCC010000223.1, forward strand.
CTTGCGAAATCGTCGCGCACACCTCCTACGACCTCGTCATCACCGACCTGAGAATGGGGGAGGTCGGTGGGCTCGAGGTGCTGCGACGGACCCGGGAGGCGTCACCGGCCACGCCGGTGATCGTGATGACTGCGTTCGGAACGATCGAGGACGCAGTCGAAGCGATGCGGTTCGGAGCGACTGACTTCGTCCAAAAGCCCTTCGTAGAAGAAGAGCTGTTGACGAAAGTCGCGCGAGCGGCCCGGACCCGGGATACCGGCATCGATTCTTCGTCCGCGGAATTTCGGGAGCGGTACAACTTCGGGAACATCATCGGGCAATCGGCGGAGATCCGAGACGTTCTCGGTCGCATCGTTCGAATCGCGCCGACCGACGCGACCGTCCTGATCACCGGCGAGAGCGGCACCGGCAAGGAGCTGGTCGCCCGAGCAATTCACGCGAACTCCCTTCGCGCCGAGCGTCCGTTCGTGTCGATCAACTGCGCGGCGTTAACCGAGACCTTGTTGGAGAGCGAGCTCTTCGGACACGTGCGCGGCGCATTCACCGGCGCGGTTCAGACCCGAAAAGGGCTGTTCGAAGAGGCCAACGGTGGCACCTTCTTCTTCGACGAGATCGCCGAGACGCCACCTTCACTTCAGGCGAAGCTCTTGCGCGCGATTCAGGAAGGCGAGATCCGACGGCTGGGTGACAACAAGCCGATCAACGTCGACGCGCGAATCATCGCTGCCACCAACCAGGAGCTGCGAATCCTGATCGAAGAAAAGCGTTTCCGCGAAGACCTCTACTATCGCCTGAACGTTGCTCGTTTCGAGCTTCCCCCCCTACGCGAACGCAAGGAAGACATCGCGCCGATCGTCGATACGTTTCTCGAGAAGTACGGCAAGAAGATGGCCCGCCATGCCGTTCTGGGACCTGGCGTCCTGGACTACCTGATGTCGTACGACTTCCCGGGCAACATTCGCGAGCTCGAGAACCTGATCGAACAGGGAGTGGCCCTCGCGCAGGATGGGCAGATCCACCTTTCCGACATCGCACCCAGGGGAAACGGGAACGGAGCCGGACCCGCCGCGGAGCGTCAGTCGCTTGCCGACTTGGTCCAAGAGGTCGAGCGAAACGCAATCATTCGTACGTTACGACAAGTAGAGGGAAACAAGGAGCGGGCCGCGGAGCTTCTGGGTCTCAGCCCCACCACGCTCTGGCGCAAGATGAAGCGACTCGAGCTCGAGTGGCCCTGACCGCTGCTAAGGCTCGAGCTGCGCCTCTTGTGCGGCTTCCAATCGCTGGTCGCGCGCGTAGGCATGGCCGATGACGTCCTCGAGCTGGTCTTGAACCAGCTCGGGCACCTCGGACGCGCCTGCATCGACCGCGGGCGGCCGATTCGCATCTTTGACTTGGTTGCCAATCTGCTCCGCGATCCGCTGCGTCGCGACGCTCACCTCGTGACCGAGCTCCTGAGCTTCGTCGGTCTTGATGACGCGCATCAGGTGCCCGAACGCAGAGCGCTCTCCCAGTTGAACGAAAAACACGACGTACACCAAGAACGCCAGCACGGCGCCTCGCCACATGAGTCGAATCGAACGTTGGATCATGACTCCCCCCGGCGGATGCCGTAGCTCCGCATCTTCTTGTGAAGGTTGGTGCGCTCGACACCGAGAATCGTCGCCGCCCTCGAGATGTTCCAGCCCACCTCGTCGAGCGTACTGAGAATGTATTCCTTTTCCGCCCGACCTCGATACTCTCGAAGCGTCAGGCGCTCACCGCTCTCGTCGACCGCGCTGGGAAGGTCGGACGGTGATGCCGATTCCCGCCGTCCTTGGCTGAGCACACCCTCCTCGGGCAAGTCATCGAGCGTGATTCGTTCGCCGCTGAGAATGACCATGCGCTCGACGACGTTTCGAAGCTCGCGGACATTGCCCGGCCAAGGCCGCTCGGCGAGCGCCTCGAGGACCCTATCGTCGATCGGCTTTTCACGAAGACCGTTCTCGAGACAGAAGTCCCGAAGAAAACCTCGCGCGAGCAGCGGGATGTCGGATTGGCGGTCCCGAAGAGGAGGACTCGTAATCGGCACGACGTTAAGCCGAAAGTAGAGGTCCTCCCGAAAGTGCCCCTCTTGCACCTCCAGTTCGAGGTCCTTGTTGGTCGCCGCCAAGACGCGGACATCGACCGCGATCGCTTTTTCGCTACCAACGCGGGAGATCTCCCCGCTCTGAAGAGCTCTCAATACCTTCGCCTGGGCGCTCGCGCTCATGTCACCGATCTCGTCGAGAAAGAGCGTGCCCCCGTGGGCGAGCTCGAACATGCCCTTCTTGCGGCCCTGCGCACCGGTGAAGGCTCCTCGCTCGTACCCGAAGAGCTCGCTCTCGATCAGCTCAGCTGGAATCGCCGCGCAGTTGACTTTGATGAACGGCTTGTCGGCACGTGGGCTCAACCGGTGAATCGCTCGAGCAATGAGCTCCTTGCCGGTGCCGCTCTCACCGGAGATCAGGACGCGGCCGTTGGTCGGCGCCACCTTCTCGAGCTGTGCGAAGAGGGCGCCCATCACCGGGCTCTCGCCGATCATCTCGTAGCGGTGTTCGACATTGGCCCGAAGCTGTTCGAGCTCGCGCTGAAGCTGCCAGGTCTGGAGCGCGTTTCGAACGGTCACCAGGACACGGTCGCGATCCAGCGGCTTCTCGAAGAAGTCCGTCGCCCCGAGCTGAACGGCCTGCACGGCTTCGGCAACCGATGCATGGCCCGAGACCATGAGAACGGGTAGGTTGCGGGTCTCGGGCGCGGCTCGGATCTTCGCGAGGGCATCGATGCCACTCATCTTCGGCAGCCTCACATCGAGGATCACCAGATCGATCTCATTCGCTGCGAGCTGCTCCAGCCCCTCCTCGGCCGACCCGGCTTCGAGCGTGCTGAATCCGGCGCCCTCCAGCACCATCCGCAGCGTTCGGCGAATGTTCTTTTCGTCGTCGACGACGAGGATCGTGGCAGCCATGCAAAAACCGGTATATCACGCGGGATTCCTGCTCTCCCAAAGAGTGATAGAGTGGAGAGCTCGTGACGAACGCAGCGCCCGGCATCGAGCGATTTCGACAACGGCTGGAGCGAGCGCGCCCGCCCACCGGAGGTGTCGCCCCGACGGCGATCGCCGCGGAGGTCGAATCCGTCCTCCCCTTACTCGAAGAGCTACCGATCGAAGAGCGGGTCCGCGGAGATTTCGACGCCTTCGAGTTTCGTGAAGCGTTCACGCTCCTCACGCTTCTCGGACGGCGCCTTGCATTGCTCGACCTCACGCCGAGCGGGGCGGTCGAGATCGTCGACCTCGCCCTCGCGTCCGTTCCTCGACCCGGCGACCCGGCGACGGACGCATTCGATCGTCGGGCACGGTTGGCCGCGGTGGAGGGGTTCGTCCGGGGCCGCGAGGAGCGAGTGGCCGCGGATGCGAACCTTCGGGCGCGTCGACCGGTGCGTCCGCTTCGCATCGATCGCTCGGCGTTCGCACTGATCGTGTCGGGCGTTCACGAGCCCGAGGCCATGACCGAGTACGTCGATGCGTTCGGTCGCGCCATCCTTGACGCCGACGCGCGGGTCGGGATCGTCGACCTCACGCAACTCGACGAGCCGAACCGGGACCGTGCCCGAGCCGTTTTTGCCGCCGACGAAGTCACCCGGATGCTCGGCGTACCCTGCCTGTTCTCCGGTGTCGATCCGCGCTGGCGTGCCGCAGCGATCGACGCCCGGATCGATCTCGAGGGATTGACGATCACCGTAAACCTGGCCGCCGCGTTGGTCCTCGCTCGTGAGCTGACCGATCGCATCGAGACGGAGTCGCATCCGAAGTGGCGAATGCTTCTCGAGCGATTGCGTCGGTAGGAGCGATGACCTCAGTCGCTCGGGAGCGTCTCGAGCTCACGCATCGCGCGAGCCCGCGTTGCGGGTTCCGATGCCGCTTGCTCGAACCAACGGCGGGCGCGTCGCCAGTCGCCTGCCCCGCGGAAACAGGATCCGAGCCATAGCGCCTCTTCGGCGGTCACGGCGCGATTTTCGCTCTCGATACCGAGAAGCCGGCGCTCGCACCGACTCGAGTTGGAGCGCGGCGCGGCCTCGAGGCCCCGGCTCTTCTTCGGAGCCGCTTCTTCCGTTTCATCCCCAGCCGCTGCGAAGTCCGCAGTCGGTGTCGAGGTCCGACCGCTGTCGGCCTCCGCGGGCACGAGCTCGCTTTCCCTCGGCGACCGAGCGGCGGCCGATTCCCTCC
>CBDUCC010000224.1:0-6516 GCA_965365555.1 uncultured Myxococcales bacterium
TCCACTCGAGGGTGTTGGCCTTCCAGGGGTTCTTTCCGGCCGGCTTGCCCTTGAACATGCTCACCACGAAGTTGAAGAGGAAGATCGCCTGGAACGCCAGCATCACGACCAGCGCGCTGGTTGCGAGGACGCGAAGGTCTTGGAGGCCGGCAAGGTCGGGGAAGTTCTGGAAGTTGTAGATGCGCCGATGCTGACCGGCCGCACCCAGAACGAACAACGGAATGAAGATGAAGTTGAACGCGACGATCGTGCCCCAGAAGTGAATCTTGCCGAGCCGCTCATCCATCATGCGTCCGAACATCTTCGGGAACCAGTAGGTGAGACCCGCGAAGAAGCCGATGATGGCGATCGGGAAGAACGTGTAGTGGAAATGCGCGAGCACGAAGTACGTGTCGTGGAAGTAGATGTCGGAGCCGCTGGCGCCGAGGAAGATACCGGTGATGCCACCGATCAAGAATTCCGCGAGGAATGCGAGCGCCCAGAGCATCGGAGTCGTCAGACGAATCGCGCCCCCATAGAGCGTCGCGATGAACAGGAAAAGCATCTCGGCGATGGGAATCGAGATGATGAGCGTCGTGATGGTGAACACGTTCGCCATCCGCGGATCGATGCCTGCAACGAACTGGTGGTGAGCCCAAACGAAGAAGCTGATGATACCGGTCGCGAATGCGGTGTAGAGAATCAGCTTGTAGTTGAAGAGCTTCTTTCGAGAGAAGGTCGTGATGATGTCGGCCACGATGCCCATCGCGGGCAAGAGGACGACATAAACCTCCGGATGCCCAAAGAACCAGAACAAGTGCTGCCAGAGGATCGGATCACCGCCTCGGTTGGGGTCGAAGTACCCGGTGCCGACGACCTGGTCCATGAACAGCATGACGGCGCCTGCGATGAGCGGACCGACCGAGGCCATGAACAAGATGCTCGCGATGACGATCATCCAGAGCACCATCGGGATGTCATGCATCTTCATTCCGGGCGCGCGCGAGTTCATCAGCGTCGTGATGAAGTTGATGCCGCCCAGGAGGAACGCCACGAATTCGAGCGCGACCGCAACGAGCCAGAGGGTGGAACCGAGCGGCGTGAGGTTGTACTCGGCGTTCGCCGAAAGCGGTGGGTAGGCCGTCCAAGCGCCGCCGAAACCGCCGCCGGGGACGAAGAACGAGGCAATGAGGATCACTGCGCTGATGAAGAAAATCTGAAACGAGAGTCGGTTGATTCTCGGGAAGACCATGTCGTCCGCGCCGATCATCAGTGGGATCAGGAAGTTCCCGAACGCGGCGATCAGCACCGGCATCGCGACCCAGAAGATCATGATCGTGCCGTGATTGGTGACCAGAGCATTGTATTCGCCCTGGGACACCATCCCGTAACCGGGCACGCTCTCACCTGGGAAGGCGAGCTGCATCCGGAACGCGTACGACATGTAGCCGCCGATCAGCGCCATGAGGATGCCGGTGAACATGTACTGCATCCCGATGATCTTGTGGTCGGTCGAGAAGATGTACTTGCTCACGAAGCTCTGCTCGTGATGGTCATGCCCGTGGTCGTGGGCTCCGTGGGTCGTGTCTACTGCTGTGCCTGCTTCAGCCATCTTCTATCCAATCAGCGGGCCGCGAGCTTGCCCGAGTTACCCTGCGACATCCAGGCCGCATGTTCTTCTGGAGTCTCGACGATGATCCGTGCGCCCATGATGCCGTGGCCGATTCCGCACATCTCCGCGCACTGAATGTCGTACTCGCCCGCCTTCGTAGGCTGGAACCAGCCCTTCATGACTCGGCCAGGGATCGCGTCCTGCTTGAGGCGAAACACCGGGACCGAGAAGTCATGAAGCACGTCCCTCGAGATGAGCTCGTAGTGGTAGGTCCGGCCCTCCTCGACGTGAAGCTCGTTGAAGGTGGTGATGTCGTCGTCGGTGTCGAGCTCGTTGTCGGGGCCAGGATGTACGAAGTTCCAAGCCCACTGCTGAGCGACGATGCGGACGGTGCTGTCCGCCTCCGGAAGCCGCTGCTTGACGTCGTACCAAACCATGACCGCCATGAAGACGATGACGAGGTCGCAGACGATGATGGCGGCGTGGGGATAGGTGATCCAGCGCTTCAGGTTCTTCTCCTCTCCAGTGACGTACTGGGCGCGCTGCCCGGTGTCCCGGAAGCGGAAGATGAGGAAGAAGAACGCGGCGTAGGCCAGAAGCGCCCAAAACACGACCAGGACCGCAATGAGCGCGATCAGCGAGTCGATGTCGTCCGCAAACGAAGAGGCCACCGGTACGTTCGAAGCGATCAGGTACTGACCCAGCGGTTCGAAGATACCTTTGATGAAGTCGTAGATTCCTTGAAGCATTCGACCCTCTACACGCTCAGTTCAAAATGAAAGCGAAGACGACACCGATGTAAATCGCGGCTCCGACCATCGTCCATTTCCACCAGAAGAACGCTTCGTTGTCGGGGTCTCTCGTCTTGCCAGCCATGTCGTATTCCTCGAAGCCTACTCTGAAAGAGTGCCAATGTACGCGATGACGTCCTTCATCGCTTGTTCGTTCGGCAGTGTCATGGAGAACGGTCGCATCTTCGCGCCCGTCACGTCACCTTCTGCAGTGCCCCTTCGCCCCGCCTTGAAGTTCTGCAGCTGGGTCAAAAGGTACCAGTCGCTCGCACCGGCAAGCGGCGGCCCGAACTCGTCCAGGACACCACCGGCGTTTGCGCCATGGCACTGGGCACAGGCGGCAAAGTAGATCTTGCCGGTCTCGGGGTTACCGCCTTCGAGCGTCGGCTCGGGGTGGGTGGGCGGCATGCTGGCGACGTAGGCTGCCACCAGGTCGACGTTCTCGTCGGTCTGCAGGGCACGCGCCATGGGCTGCATGCGTTTGCCGGCGAGGTCCTCGGCGTGCCAGCCGCGATATCCCTTCTGGAAGCCACGAAGCTGACGCTTTACGTACCAGAGCTCCAGCCCGGCGATCGCAGGCGCTCCGATCTCTTGATTTCCTTCGCCGTTCTCGCCGTGACACTGAACGCAGCCATCGTAGAGCTGCTTGCTGTAGGCGAGACTGCCTTTGTCTGGCGCCGGGTCCGTGCAGGCCACGACCACGGTGACGAGCGCGAGCAGTGCGGCTCCACGCATCCGAGTTACGGTCATCATCCGCCCTCCCCTAGCGCCTTGATATACGCGACGAGCGCCTCCACTTCCTGCTCTGGGAAGTTGTATGGCGGCATGGACTTGCCGTAGCCCTCCACCACCTGGTCCCAGGAGTTCACGATGGAGTTTGCCAGGTATTCGTCGTCTGCGATGACGGTCTCCCCGCCGACCAGCGGCCTCTCCTTGCCGTGCCGGCCCTTCCCGTTGGGACAGGGCTGCTGACGCACGCCGTCGATGGCGTGACAGGCCATGCAGCCCTTGCTGTTGCTCAGCTTCTCGCCCCAACAGGCCATCGGGTCCGCAGCGCCCGAGCACTCAGGGGGCATCGTCACCTCCCCGGCAGCGATCGCAACCGCGCCCTTGAACGACCAGCCATTCAGCGCCGACTCGTCGGACGAGGGCTTGGGCTGGATGTCGGACAAAGCCGAACGTGGCTTGCTCGCCACCTCGGCCATCGCCTTGGCAATCGGCATGGCGCCGCCGTCCTCGAGTGCGGCCTGCTGCTCCTGCATTGCAAGGTCGTACTCGTCGCTCGGAGCGGGTGCCCTCGTGGCATCCCCCGAACCGCAACCCAACGCCAGAGCCAACGCGGCCCATGCGAACGTTCGCAGCATGTCGAATCCTGTGTTGTGCTTCGTACTCATCCCTGCACGCTCAATGTGTTTGGTGGTGGTGAATGCTTCTGGCTAGCCGCGGGTCGCCGATGGGCACCAAGGGCACGTTCCCGAGCTTCCAGAAGACGTATGCGAAGAACACACCTCCGACGAAGAGAAGCGCTCCGATATCGGCCATCTGAATGCTGAAGGCGCCCGCCTGCGGCATGACGAACCAGTAGACGTCGGCGACGTGCATCAGGATGAGCCAAAAGCACATGACCTGAAGCCAGCCGAGGGCCTGCTTCTGCACGCGCGAAATCAAGAGCATGAATGGCGCGACGAAGTGCCCGAAGATCAAGAGGTATGCGATGAACGGCCAGCCGCCCTCCCAGCGACGGTGGTACCAAGTCGCCTCCTCGGGAATCCCGGCGTACCAGATCAACATCCATTGCGAGAACGAGACGTAGGTCCAGAAGCACACGAAGCCAAACATGAGCTTGCTCAGGTCGTGAAAGTGCACCGGGGTGATGGCATCGCCGGTCAGGCCGCGCTTGTAGAAACTGAGGCCGACGAGGATGGTGGTGGCGAGAATCGCGACCGTGGCGCCTGCAAAGATAATCACGCCGAAGATCGTCGAAAACCAGGCTGCCTCGAGCGACATCAGCCAGTCGAAGGCAGCAAACGTCAGCGAGCCGGCGAATACGATCAACGCCAGGGGCGCAAGGCTTTGCATGCGCAGCGTGTGGGCGGGGTTCTTGTCCTCGTCCTGCTTTCGCGACCAGCCAAAGTAGGCCAATGCGATGAGCGACCAGAGGATGAGGTAGGCGATGGCGCGAGCCGCCCAGCCCTCGGTGTTCAGATAGCCCGTCTTCTGGGCCACGACCTCATGATGGAGCGCCGTCTCCTGCGGCGTGTGGGCATGTTCTTCGCCATGCCCGTCCCCGTGGTCGGCCGCATGATCGGCGTGCTCGCCGCCATGTTCCTGAGCGTACGCCACGCTCGCTCCGAGCTGAAGAGCCCCGTGCTCGTCGTGCGAGTCCGAATCGGAGTCCGAGTCTCCGTGCTCATCGCCGTGCGCGGCAGCGCTCTGCCACTCCTCGTACACGTCTATCTTGCCCAGCACGACGCCGGCAATGAACGGAACCGCCAACAGAGCGACGACGGGGGCACCGCTCATGATCACTTCGACGATTCGGCGCGAGGACACGCCCCAGTGCGAAGCCGTCAGGAACTGAATCAGGACCAGGAACAGACCCCCGAGCATGAAGGTCAGAGTGGTGAACAGGCCGAACAGGTAGGCATAGCCGAGGCGCTCGGGGCCGGCGGTCAGCACGGCGATGAGTCCGCCAACGACGGCAAGCGCAAGCGGGGTCACCCATGCGCGCGCCCAGAATCGGTCGTTGCCGACCCGATAGTCTGTCTTCTTCGCTTCCGTCACTTGGATTGCTCCGTGTTCTGCTGAACCTGACTCAGCTCGGTCTTCTCGGGCATCTGGCTCAACTGCAGCGCCCGGACGTATTGGACGATGGCCCATCGGTCGTTGACCGGGATGTTGTGCGCGTAGGACGGCATGTTTCGAAGACCGTTGCGGATTGTCGCATAGAGCTGCCCGTCCGGAATGTGCCGAAGCCGATCATCGTGAAAGGAGGGAGCGACCAAGCCCGTCGCACCGAGCGCCGCGGCCCGGCGCGACACCATGCCCTTGCCGTCGCCCGTCATCGAATGACAGGGCGCGCAGAAGACGTTGTAGCGATCCTGACCGCGTGCGACGAACGCCTGCTTGCTCGGAAACGCGACCAGAACGTCGGGGGGAATCTCTGCAATGTATTCCTTCGTGCTCGCAGAGACGCCCGTCTCGGAGTGATAACCCTTCGTCATCTCCCGGGACACGGTGCCTTCGACCTCGGGCCTCATCGAACGCTGGTCCGCGAAGAAGGGCTGTCGCTCTTGGGTATCGTAGCGGGGCTGGTTGTACATGTTGCGAATGCCGACGATCGGCGGCGAGGAGCTCTCCGTTCCGGTGCAGCCCGCCAACGTGGCCAAGACCAGGGTGATCAAGAGCGCGCGCATCAGAGCACCTCCTCTTCGACGAGCTCGAGGTAGGTCGGGTTGGTCGATTCGAGGAGCGCCTTGGTTCGCTCGAGGTCGAACTTCTTGTCGTCCGCTTCGATCGAGATGAAGAACTTGTCGTCCGTGGCCGCTTCGAACCTGTCCGAGGCGAAGATCGGGTGATTGTGCCTCGGAAGCTGGATGATCCCGAACAAGCCGAAGAGGGTGGCGAAGCCGGTCAAGAGAATGCCGAGCTCGAACATGATCGGCACCATCGAAGGAAAGGCCCCAGGAGGCTTGCCGCCGACCACGATCGGATAGCCGGCCCCGATGCCCAGGAAGTCGTAGTCGAACGCGTTCGTGTACTGAATGAGCAGCACGGCGGTCCCGACTCCTATCATCCCGAAGATGAACGAAATGAAACCGATGCGCGTGGGCTTGAGCCCCATCGCTTCGTCCATCCCGTGCATGGGATACGGCGTGTGACAGTCCCAGCTTTGGTAGCCGGCGTCGCGAACCTTCATCGCCGCGCCAGCGAGCGCGTTCGGAGTGTCGTACTCAGCCAGGTAGAGGGCAGGCTTTTTGTTTTGGTCAGACATGATGCGCCTTACTCCGCCGGGACCGGCGCGGCAGCCGCGCTCGGCTCCTCGTCATGCGCCTCGAGCGCATGCAAGTCGGGATGCGCCCCCGGCAGCGTTCCTTTGACCTCGGCAATCGCGATCATCGGAATCCAACGAAC
>CBDUCC010000225.1:0-6515 GCA_965365555.1 uncultured Myxococcales bacterium
GCGACGAACAAGACCGGGACGACGGCGATCCAGGAGGGCGTTCGCTACCGCAACGTCACCAGCGGGTTCTACGTACGCCCGCGCCTTGCCGGCGACCAGGTCACCCTCGAGATCAGTCCGCACAGCCAGCGCATGAGTCGCGAAGGCGGCGGCGCGATCGACGTGTCGGGTGCGAGCACGGTGGTCTCCGGCCGGCTCGGGGAGTGGATCGCGATCGGCGGGATCAGCCAGGAATCGGCGCGCGACTCACGCGGGAAGCCGAGGCCGTCGGAAGGGCCGCCATGGTCACGACGATCTCGGTGCCGATGCCGGACGACGCGGGGTTGCCGGCGCTCGCCTTCTGGTGGAGGGGCTCTGCGGGAGAGCTGTTCGACGCGAGCATCGGTCGCTTCGAGAATCTCGACCGACCCGGCCGCCCGGTCGAGACACTCAATGGTCGAGGCGCGGGCCAAAACTACCTCTATTGCCTTCCGCCTTGGACGTACGGCAGCGTCCTCGATCTGACCTTCGCGCTCCGTGGCAACCAGGGAACCGAGGCGGTGGAGCTGGTGGTCGATGACTTCGAGGTCAGGACCACGGACGAGTGTTCGATCGAGGCCGAGCTCTTGGACCCCGGCTTCGACGACGCCCCAAAGCGTTGGCTCGGTTCGAGGCTCCGATCCGTCGATGCGGACGTGCTCATGCGGGCCGAGAGCACGCTTTCCCGCAACGGAAGTGAAGGCGTGCTGGAGCTCTCGTACTGGAGCACCGCGTCCGAGATCCAGGTCGAACGCTACGTGTTGGTCCCGAGCGCCGGAGATGGAGAAGGCCCAGCGTTGACCTTTTACTCACGAGGCTCGCCGCCGATCGAGCAGGGTCGAGCTCAGTGGCACCTCGGAGCTGCTCGGGAGCGCTCCGGATCCATCCAAACCGCGGACACCTGGGAGCCCAATCTGGCCTGCTTGCCTTCGTCTTGGGCCGGCCGTTGGTACCGCGTTGCGCTGGAGGTCAGCTCGCAGGCACCACCCGTCGTCGAGCTCGGGACGCAACGGATCTTCCTCGACGATTTCAGCCTGGGGACCTCGGCTGACTGCTCGGTGCGATGAGGTCGGCGACACTGCTCATCCCCTGGTTTCGTTGGAAACCCTGGCTCGTCCGGTTGGCGGGCACCGAGATCGAGGTCTTTCCGTACCAGGTGACCGTGGCGCTCGCGATCCTGACGATCATCGCGGCGGCAGCCGTGTTTTCGCACAAGCAGCAACGCTCGATCGAGCGCACGCTCGACTTCCTGCTCTACGTCATGCTGTGTGCCTTGCCGTGCGCGCTCCTGGCGAGCCTCCTGCTCTATCAAGGGGGGGCATTGGCTCGGTTCTTCGCAGACCCGGTCTCGGACCATGGCCTCCGCCTTCACTGGTCGACGCTCGGCGGTTTGATCGGAGGCTCCTTCGGAGCCGCTCTTTGGTGGATTCGCACCCGAGAGGATCTCCTCGGGCAACTCGACGTGTTGGCGTTCGCGCTGCCCTTTGGTTGGTGCCTTGCGCGCATCGGCTGCTTCGGCGTCCATGACCATGCCGGTCGTGTCAGTGATTTCGCGCTTGCCGTCGCCAATTTTCGCTTCGGGGTGCCTCCATACGAACCGCGCCACGACATGGGGCTCTACGATGCAATGACCGTCGGTGCGATCGCTTTGCTCTTCGCCTACCTCGCAAGGATTCGTCGCCCTCCTGGATTCTACTTGGCTCTTCTACTCGCCTTGTACCCGCCGATCCGGTTCTTCCTGGATTTCCTCCGCGCGAGCGAGGCGGAGGGCGGGATGACGCGCTTCCTCGGTCTGACGTACGTCCAGTACATCGCCGCGCTACTCTGGCCGATCGGGCTGGTGCTCCTGGTGCGCGTGCGGACCACGTCTCGTTCGTTGACCGAGCCTGCTAACGGCGCTGGCACTTCATGACGTCGCCCTCTTGCACGCATCTCGCCGCTCCCCGACAGTCTTCGTCGGTGACGCATTCTCCGCAGGTGGCGCCCATGACGGCGAGGTAGGCTGCGGAAACGATCACGAGTGCAAGGATTCGCGGCACGATTGACGCTTTCATGGGCGTGACCTCCGTGTTTCGTCCAGGCGAGGCTGAACTTCGCCCGATAGAACCATGGCCCACTCGCTCTTGTCCAGGGGTGAGCGGGGGCCTCGATTCGCCTTGGCCCTTGAAGATCGCGTCATTCACCGGCATTTTCGGGTCTCGATGAGATGCTTCGTCTCTGCTTGTTCGGCTGCGGTCCTCCTAGCGTCCGGGTGCGGAGATGCATTGACGGGCTGCCCCAACGGCTACGAGGGCGATTCCTGCGTCTGGTCCGGAGGCTTTCGTGATCCGGAGCTCACCGATCCGAGCGCATGGTCCGCGTCGAGCAGCGAGGTCGCCATTCTCCCGGATGCGACCGGGCTCGGGCCAGGTTTGGCCTCGTTTGCCCCGAGCGTCGTGTGCAATGCGGGGAGCCTCGGACAGATCGTCCAGATGCCGGCGTCCGAGCTCGCGGACCCGTTCGTTCTGGAGATCACCTATCGCGCTGACGAGGTGAATGGCGTCGACGTCTACTACGGGCGGGCCTTTCGGACCCTTCCCGTGACGTTTGGGCGCTGGGCTACCGAGCGATTCTGCCTCGGCGAGGCCGCCTATGGCGGGCCGGTGACCTTCGAGGTGCTGGCCTCGGAGCGCTTTCAGGACTGCTTCGGCGCACCGATCGGAACGATCGACGTCGACCGGCTCGAGATTCTGGTCGCAGAACCGGGAGAGTGCCCGCCCGCGAATTCCGTCTCGAACGGCTCCGCAGAGCTCGATGAGGGAGGTTGGTCGTTCGAGCTCGATGCCTTACGCCTCGGTGAAGCGGCGGCATCCTTGGAGCCGGGCGTGGGCAAAAACGGCACGAGCGGTGCCCGCCTCTACAAAGCGGCTGGCTCCCAGAAGCTTGCGGGCATGCGGACCCAGGTCTCCGTTCCACTTCCTAGCTTCCTGCCATCACCCGCTCTTCGGTTCTGGTGGAAGGCGAGCGGCTGGACGTACCAGGTTCAGATCGGCGCCTATCCAGGGCTCCGGACGATCTTGTATCCCCTCGGGACTCTGTTGCCGAGCGAGGGCGCGCAGGTCAACACCTATTGCCTCCCACCGTGGACGCACGGCAACGTCGACGCCCTATATTTCATCCTCAAGGGAGGCTTTTTTGCGGACGAGGCCGAGCTCGTCGTCGATGAGGTCGAGCTCCTCTCGGACCCCAAGTGTGGTGACTCGCCAAACGTCCTCGACCCCGACTTCAACGCGGCGCCGAACCAGTGGCCTGGGGTCATTGAAACACGGGTCTCCGAACCTGCTGTGAAGCTAGTTCGAGATCCGGATCGTGCTGGGCCGTCTGGCGATGGTTTCCTCGAGTTTTCATATTCCGACAACCAGTTGCTCGTTGACGCGAACACCTGGGTATGGATTCCCCGCAGCGAGGGTGATCGCGGGCCTCAGCTCCGGTACTCCTCGAACGTGCCGGCCGATCCGGGCGTAGCGGTCGAAACGTTCGTAGGGCGATCGTTCGTGGGGCAGCCCGTGAACACGCTCGAGACCGGCGGTGGCTGGCGTCCAAACGCCGAGTGCCTTCCTCCGCAATGGGCGGAGCGGTGGTTTCGCTTTCGCGTGAGCATCGGGTCTGCGGTTCCACCCCAAGAGACGGTCGTGTTCGACGCGCCGAAACGAGTGCTCATCGATGACATCGAGCTCAGACTCGACGCAGCCTGTCCGACGAGAGCTCCGCAGTAGGACTTCGAACCGTCCAGAGCTTTCGCATCGTCGAGACCGAGGGCCGACGCCAACCGAGCTGAGGTTCGGGGTCAGGTTTGGGTGGGAGGATCCGGGGCAGTGCGGAGGGAGTTCAAAAAATACACGAACGGCATGAGCGCGAAGCTGAGGATTCCCGCTTTCACGTCGACCAGTGCCAGCAGGACCCCGAACACCATGATCAAGACCAGGAAGAGCAAACCAAGCGTGAGTCGCCGGGCGAGCATCGCCGACTCTGCAGCCTCGTGCAGCTCGGGTCGGGCGGTTAGGTGCCTGCAAAGACCGAAGAACGCAAAGCCCGCCAGGAGATTCGTGCAAGCGAACACGGCCACGACCTCCCAATCGTCTCTCCAGGTGCCCATGAGCTGTGTGACGAAAGGCAAGAGCGTCACTGGTAGGAGGAAGACCAGTGTCAGGAGTACCGTAGTCCGGTCCATCCGCCGGAGGCCCCCGAAGAGCAGAGCCTGCTGAGACCAGTACATCGCAACGAAGCAGAAGCAGACGAGGTAGATGAGAATCTGATGCCAGAGCTTCTCGAGCGCAGCGACGAGCTCGGCCGCGTCGAGTGCGCCACCTTGGGGAACCTCGATCCCGAGGACGAGCAGAGTGATCACCACTGCGAATACGCCGTCACTGAGGGCCAGGGTCCGATCCAGTGGAAAGAAGCGAGGAAGAGGAGCGAGTTTCATCGTCGCGTGATTCGTCCTTTGGCTTCGATATACGCGGGCACGAAGAAGAATTCATCTTCTCGACAGGCATCCTCTCGATCAGGATTCTCGCAGGCGTACCCAGACCGCTTCCGTTCGCGCGCGACCGGCCCGGGCTCCGCGGAGCCGGAGCCCGCCTGCTCTGGCCTCAGCCTGTATTCTTCAGCCCTGCCGCAATCCCATTGACCGTGGCGAGCAGTGCGTCTTGCAACAAAGCGTCGTCGGCCTCGCGCTGCCGGCGGAGCAGCTCCGCCTGAATCAGGTGGATCGGGTCGAGGTAGGCCCGCCGCAATTGGAATGCGCGCTGAAGAAGCGGCGAGTGTTCGAGCAGCGCACTCTCCTCGAGTACCTGCAGTAACACCTGCTCCACGTCTGCAAGCCGTCGACGAAGGTCTCCACCCATACCCGCCAGCTCCGGCGGTACGAGCACCTCCTCATAATGTGCCGCGATGCGTTCGTCGGACTTTGCAAGCGCCAGCTCGACGAGTGAGAGGGTCGACCGAAAGAACGGCCATGTCTTCGCCATTTCACGAAGCTCGCCAAGTGCGCCTTCTGCAATCGCCTCGCCGAGGGCCGTTTCGATCCCGAGCCATGCAGGAAGCATGAGGCGCGTCTGTGTCCACGCGAACATCCAGGGGATGGCGCGCAGGCTCTCGAGGCCGCCACCGGACTTCCGGCGCGCCGGTCGAGACCCGATCTGCAAGGAGCTCAGCTCGATCTCTGGCGTGGCGGAGCGAAAGTAAGGAACGAACGCAGGGTCCCCGGTGACTTCGCGATAGGCCTCCATCGAACGGGTCGCCAGTGCGTCCATCCGCGCTCGAAAGGCATCGCTCGGAGCCGCCGGCGGCGTCAGGGTCGCCTCGAGGACCGCGCTCGAGTAGAGCTCGAGGCTACGTTCCGCGATGTCCGGGGTGCCGAACTTCCACTGGATCATCTCGCCCTGTTCAGTCACCCGCAGAGTCCCGTTGATCGAGCCCTCGGGCTGAGCGCGGATGGCGATGTGCGTCGGACCACCGCCGCGCCCGATCGAGCCGCCGCGACCGTGAAAGAGCGTCAGGTGGACGTCCCGTGCTCGGCAGAGCGCGACGAGTCGCTCCTGGGCTTGGTACAGCTCCCATGCGGACGCGAGCCGCCCTCCGTCCTTCGACGAGTCCGAGTAGCCGATCATCACTTCGAGACGACCGTCGATCCGATCTCGATACCAGGGCAGGTCGAGGAGCGTCGCCATGATGCGATCCGCGTTGCGAAGGTCGTTGATCGTCTCGAAGAGCGGAACCACCCGAAGCGGTTTCGTGACTCCGCTCTCTTTTTGAAGGAGCTCGACCGCGAGGACGTCGCTCGGGCCTCTCGTCATCGAGATGACGTAGGCGCCGAGGGAGTCGGCCGGAACTTCGGAGAGCATCCGGAATGTGTCGAAAACCTCCTGTACCTCCTGCGACGCGGGAAGGTTGGTGGGAATCAAAGGTCGCTTCGATGCGAGCTCCCCCATCAGAAAGTCGACGCGCCTCTCCTCGTCCCATTCCGCGTACGAACCGAGCTCCAGGTAGCGGGTGACAGAGTCGAGCGCATCGACATGGCGACTGGACTCCTGACGAATGTCGAGCGGCACCATCTGCAGCCCAAAGCAGTGGACGCGCCGAATCAGGTCGAGCAGCCGGCCGTTCGCGATCACGTCCTGGCCTGTCATCACCAGCGAGCGTCGCGTCGACATCAAGACCTCGAGCAGCCCCTCGACGTCCTCTCGTGGTTTGCCCTCCGGCCGAGGCCGCCCGTCGAGATCCGCCTCGATCGCCCGCATCGCATCCGTCAGTCTCTGCCGCTCGCGACGCAAGACTGCGCGGTACGGCTCTCGCGAGGTCCCCGCCTCCGCGATCATCTTGGCGGTCGCGGTGTCCATCGAGAGCTCCTGACAGAGCGCATCGACCTCGTCGTGGAGAAGCTTTGCGGCGGTCCAGCGACAGAGGCGAATCGACTCGCGCGTCTCCTCCGCTGTGACGTTCGGGTTCCCGTCGCGGTC
>CBDUCC010000226.1:0-6480 GCA_965365555.1 uncultured Myxococcales bacterium
GCTTTTGCTGCTGCCGTCGATGATCGCGGGCAAGGGCTCGACTCCGCGCTCGTCCAGAAGATCGTCGACGAGGGGTACGCGGATCGAATCGAGGTACGACCTACGGACCACGCCATGCAATCCTGGGGCGTCCTCGACGGTGAGCCGGATCGGGTACGGACGAGCGATCAGGGCGTCGAGATTCGTGTCTGGGTTCCTGCAACCGAGGCCGGTGATTCTGCGCGCCGCAGTCTCTACCTCTTCTATCTGGGCCTCACCGCTGCGACGGTCCTGCTGCTGACCTACGTGCTGCTGACCTACTTCATCGTTCGCCCGATCGACCGCTTGCGCTTGGCCGCCGAGCGACTTGCCTCTGGAGGACTTCGCACCGAGGTGCCTGTCCACGGAGCTGCGGAAGTGGCGCGACTGGCGGCGACCTTCAACGAAATGGCAACGCAGCTTCGCGCCGACCGAGCCGCACTTCAGGCTCGCCTCGCGGAGCTCGAAGAGACGACCGCCGAGCTGAGCAGCACCCAGGAGCAGCTGATTCGCAGCGCTCGCCTCGCCGCCGTGGGGCGCCTCTCGGCCGGAGTCGCGCACGAGATCGGAAACCCACTTGCGGCGATCCGAGGCTTGCTCGACCTGTTGCAGACGGGGGGGCTCGATCCCGATGAGGAACGCGAGTTCCTTCGGCGCATTCAGAAGGAGACGGAGCGCATTCACCACACGATACGGGACCTTCTCGACTTCTCGCGCAACGAACCGCAGGTCGGCACCCGGGTCGAAACCTCGGCCGACCTCGGCGAGGTCGTCTCGGATACCATCAAGCTCATCGACCGGCAGACGCGGTTTCGAGACATCGACGTCTCGCTCGGCCTGGACTCCGCGCTGCAGCGTGTCCGCGGCGACCACGAGCGCCTTCGTCAGTTGCTCCTCAATCTTCTGTTCAACGCTGCCGATGCGCTTGGTGGCAAAGGTGCGATCGAGGTTCGTGCCGACAACGGTGACGGGGTGGTTCGTCTGGTCGTCCAAGACGACGGACCGGGAATCGACGAAGCCATTGTCGATCAGGTGTTCGATCCGTTCGTGACCACCAAGGCGGCCGGGCAGGGCACGGGCCTCGGTCTCGCAGTCTGCCATACGATCGTCGAGCGCCTCGGCGGTCGCATCGAGGCGACCAATCGTGCCGGCGGCGGCGCGTCGTTCGTCGTGACGCTCCCCGCAGCGACCTGAGCGTCTGTCAGTCGGTTTGAAAGGCGTTCTCGACGGCGGTGTCCTCCGCGCTGTCCGCATCTACGGCGACGCGGCCCGTGCTGCCGAGGGTCTCCTTGATCGCGCGCGCTTGGCTCCGACTCGCCCCCGCTTCGACGAGCGCTTCCTCGGTCGCAGCGAGCACGCCAGTCATCGACCCGAGTGCACGCAAGAGCTTTCCGCGTGTCTTCGGCCCCACACCGGGCACACCGTCGAGCTCGCTTCGAAGCCGTCGCTTCTTGCCGACCTTCTTCCGGAGGGTGTTCGAGGCTCTATGCGTCTCGTCCCGCGCAAGAAGAAGAAGCGATAGGGCGGAGCTCGTACGGACTGCGATCGCGTTCTTTTGACCCGGCCGAAACACGCGATCGCCTTCTTCTTCTCCGGTCGCGGTTACACGCGGCTTGGCGACCGCTGCGAGCTCCAGCTCGTCGATCCCGACATCTTCCACGGCGCGCATGGCGACGCCGAGCTGCCCCTTGCCCCCGTCGACCACCAGAAGGTCGGGCAGCTCCCACCCCGTCTCCTCGTTTTTCCCACGGCGCAAGCGTCGTACGAGCACCTCGTACATCGCGCCGTAGTCGTCGCCTCCGCTCACGCCCTTGACCCGAAAGCTCCGGTACCGTTCTTTGGCGGGCGCGCCGTTTTCGATGGCTACGAACACGGCAACTGTCTCTTCGCCGCCGCTGTGCGAGATGTCCACACACTCGATACGACGAGGCACGACGGAAAGGCGTAGCTGTCTTTGCAGGGACTCGAGGCGTTTTTCGACATCCTCGCGCGCACGTTCCTTCTCGCCGAACGCGTGCTCGGCGTTCTCTCGGGCGAGCTCGAGCAGCTTCGCCTTGGCGCCGCGCTTGGGCTGCCGGATCTGCACGCGCCGCTTTCGGTTCTCGCTGAGGATCTCTTCGAGCGCCTCCGCCATCTCGATCTGCAAGGGCACGAGTATTTCGTCGGGAAGCGTCGGGCGGTCTGCATAGTGCTGCCGAAGAAACGCACCCAGCATCTCGTCGTTCGGAACCGCAACTCGACGAAGCGGCACGGTGCGCACGCCGAACAGCCGGCCTCCACGCAGGCTCAGCACGGCGATCTCCACCTGGTCTCCTTGCCGGTGGAATCCGATCACGTCTTGGTCGGACTTCTGAACGCCGGCAACGCGTTGTTCTTCTTGGGCGCGTTCGACGGCTCGAAGCTGGTCCCGATAGACTGCGGCCTGCTCGTAGTCGAGTTTCTCCGAGGCGCCGTTCATACGGATGTCGAGGTCTCTGACCAGCTCGTCATGTCGGCCGTCTAGGAATCGCGCGACGTTGGCCACCTGCGCTCCGTACTCCTTTGCGTCGACCTCGAGGACACAGGGAGCGGGACAGCGTTTGATCTGATGTTGCAGGCAGGGCCGAGTCCGGAGCCGAAACTCGGTGTCGGTGCAGGTGCGGAGCTGAAAGTAGCGATTCACCAATCGAAGGGTCTGGCGCGCGGCCGTCGCCGAGTGATAGGGCCCGAAGTATTGGGCTCCATCGGGCCTCGGCCGTCGAACGACCTCGAGTCTGGGCCAGGGCTTCTTCGCATCCAGGCGCAACGAGAGGAACTCCTTATCGTCCCGCAGCTTCACGTTGTACTTCGGCTGGCGAGACTTGATCAGTTGGTTCTCGAGGAGCGCCGCCTCTTTGTCGGTATGAGTAACGAAGGTTTCGATGTCGACGAGCTCGCGTTCCAGCCGGCTGACGAAGGCTCGAAGGTCGCTCGACCCCGGTTGGAAGTAACTGCGAACCCGGCTCCGAAGACTTCGCGCCTTGCCGACGTACAGGACTTTCTCGTCCGCTCCATGGAACACGTACACGCCCGGTGAGGCGGGCAGCATGTCGAGCTTTCGTTGTGCAGCTTCGGCAACCACGACGGCTGTCTATACCACCACGGGACCTCTCGATCGCCTGGGCGATCGTCAGCGAGCGTGTAGAACCCTGTCGTCGGTGACGATCAGCTCCACTGTGGCGTCGAAATCGAGGTCGGGAACCTCCGCGATCAACTGGAAGTCGTACACGGCCGCGCAGGTCGTCGCTCCATCGAGGCGCGGAAGCAGTCGGTCGTAGTATCCGCCCCCATATCCGATGCGATGGCCTCGAGGGTCCACTGCGAGCGCCGGCACCAGTGCGAAGTCGATCTCCTCATCGGCCAGGATCCGGGTGCTCTCGGGCGGCTCGGGAACGGAGAACTCTCCCCGGACGAGCTCGGTGTCTGCAGCAATTTCATGCAGCACGAGGTCGTCGCCGACGACGCGAGGCAGTCCCACACGCTGGCCTGCCTCGAAGCAGGCCTCGATGAATGCGCTCGTACTCACCTCGTTGCCGATCGACGCGAACGCAAGGACGACCGATGCCGAGCGGAGCTGCTCGAGACCCAGTAGCCGTTCTATGGCCTTTGCGGAGCGAGCCTCACAGGCCGACTTTGGCAACGCGGCACGCACCATCCTCAGCTGCTTCCGAAGCGCTTGCTTGGCCCGTTGTCGGAGTTGGAGCTCTGCGAGATGCGGCTCCGCCTCGTTCACGGGTCGATTTGCTGCGCGAGCTCCGCGTCCGCCTGGAGCCGCTGATCGATCCGATCGATGGCGGCGCCGACCATTTTGCGGGTCTTGGCTTCCAGTCCGGCTCGACGTTGCTCCGAGGCTTCGAGGTCCTCGGCGAGCCCCAGCGCCACGACGGCTAGCAGCTGCGCCGGCGTCGCGGTTCGCGCGGCCTTCGGACCGAGGGCCTGCACCCGCTCGTTCACGATGTCAGCCAGGCGCTGTAAATACTGTTCGTCGGCATCCGAAGACATGCGGTAACGGGCGCCGGCAATCTCGATCTGAACGGTACGCTTCACGGTTGCTCGGAAGGTAGTCTCCCAGCTCCTTAGGCGTCAAGGTAGGACATACACATCCATCCAGTTCGCGGTTCCGTTGGGGCCGGAATCGCAGAGCCAGGGTTTATGAGTCGAGCCGCCGGCGTGTTATCTTGGCTACCCGGGGGAAACAAGGGGTCATGATCAAGGTTAGCTGCCCGTCGTGTCATGCGTCTTACGACGTGGACGAGAGCCGTCTTCCTGCAGACGGGCTTCGCATGCGATGCCCGAAATGCTCGGAGAGCTTTCAAGTGCACCGTGACGGATCGGTTGCGAAGTCAGGGGGAGGAGCCGCGCCGGGCACCAAAAAGCCTCCGCGTCGCAAGCCGACCCAGGTGGGAATCGGGCGACCGAATGTCCCAGCTCCGGCGCCGCCGCCCGTGCCGGGCGGAGATCTCCCCCGCCCGAGCGATGAAATCGATCTCCCGGCGCCTGTTTCGGAGGATGATTTCGTCGACCTCCCGGCTCCGAGGGCCGGCGGCGGCTCGCTCGATTTCGACCTGTTCGGCGACATGGGTGGTGAAGACCTGCCCGCACCCAAGGACCGCGAGGCCCCGCGGCCGGGCTTCGATCCGTTTGCCGACATGGACCTCCCGGCGCCGTTCGAGGGGCCGGGCGGCACCGATTTGCCCGCGCCCATGCCCGGGCGCGGTGGCTCGGACATCGATCTGCCGGCCCCGATGTCCGGCTCGCGGGCTCGTGCCGCCCGGGCGATGGGTGAAGAGGTCGACTTGCCCATGGCGCTCACCGATGCCGAGCTACCGAGGCCGATGCCGCTCACCGACGTTCCCGAGCCGATCTCGCTCGATTCGGACCTCCCACTGGGGGTCGAAGACCAGGAGCTGCCGGTCGTTCGTGGTGACTTCGCCGACCTCGATGCTCCGGAGCGCGTTCACGGCGGCGGACCGATCGAGCTCGACCTACCCGATGGCGACGACCTCGATCTCGACATGGACTTCGGCGCTCCTCCGGCCGCGCCGGCGCCGCCTCCTCCCATCGGCCAGCCCTTCGACGCGCCGGACCAGCCGCCGTCCGCGAGCACTGAAATGGGAGGCGACTCCGCCGAGCTCGACCTGCCCGAGTCCGACGAGTTGGAGTTCGCCGAGCTCGGCACGGAGGGCGAGGAAGTCACCCGGATGCCACATCCGGGCGGCGCCCAACCCGACGTCTCGATGGCTCCAGAGAGGCCGAAGCAAAGACCTTCGCGAAAGCGACCTCCTTGGCTGATGAAGGCAGTGGCGTCGCTCCTGCTCGTCGGCGTCATCGTTGGGGTGGGCTTCTACTCGGGGACCACGAAGTACGGGCTCTTCGGCATTCACCTCGTCGAGCCTTTCTTGCCGGCCTCGGGCGACGATGTGATGGTGGCCCAGGCGGTCGAGACTGCCGAGCTCACCAGCGCTGCCGACACCTATGCCGCCACCCGAGAGTCGCTCGCACAGCTCGCGGCCGCGCGGGAGACGGCCAAGCTCAATCGCGCGCTGGTGGCGCGGAGCCTCTTGCACGAGTCGTACTACCAGATCCGCTATGGGCAGGACCCGGAAAGCGGCGCCACTGCCGACGCCCTACGGCTTCATCTGAAACGTCGCGGCGACGAGGCGCCTCGCATCCACGTGGCGCTGGCCGCCGATGCACTTCGCAACGCCGACGTGCCGGCGGCGACGAGCGAGCTCAGCGCGGCCCGAAGCGAGGACCCGACCGACACCTACCTCGACCTGATTGCCGGCGAGCTCGCACTGCGGCAGCGCAACGGCCAGGGCGCAGTCGAAGCGTTTCAGCAGGCGGTCGCGAAACACGATAGCGCCCGTTCGCACTGGGGTCTGGCCCGCGGCTACATCGTGCTGGGTGAGTCGGACCAGGCGCTTGCGGCTGCCAAGGCAACACTCGCGGCCAGTCCCTATCACGCCGGAGCGCGAGTCGCGGTTGCCGAGCGGCTCATTGCGGAGAGCAAGTTGGCCGAGGCGACCGAGCTTTTACAGGTGCCCGCAGGTCTCGCACCCGTCGAGGGCAAGACGCTTCCGGTGTCCCGAGCCGACAAGGCAGCGGCACTCTCGCTTCTCGCGCGTATCGAGGATCAGGGTGGACGACTTGGCGCCGCGCGGGAGCTCTACGAGAAGGCCATCGAGCTCGACACCAGCAACACTGCGGCGGCTCTTGGCGCGGCGCGACTGGTCCTGCTCGAGGGGGTGTATCCGGATGCGCTCGCTCGTTTCCAGACCGTTCTGGGATCGACCGTCCCGGCTGGCGCGGACATGGATCCGACCGGCAAGCCGCGCGTCATCGTCGAAGCCAAGCTCGGCGCTGCAGAGGCGCTTCTCGCGATGGACAAGGCGGAGGAGGCCAAGAAGGCCTATGGTGAAAAGCGGAGGCCTGATTTTTCGA
>CBDUCC010000227.1:0-6477 GCA_965365555.1 uncultured Myxococcales bacterium
GACCATAGGCGTGCTCGGATTTGAGGCCATTGGGTGCGCGCGAACACCCGGTTGCCTTGAACTCATCACCCGAGGGTCGGTGGCCTTCGCTTCAAGGTCTCGGATGGCAGTTCCCCGAAGAGCTGATGGTACCGCCCCGCAATGCGACCGAACTCCCATTCGCCATGATCGGCTAACACTCGGGAAACGGAAGTTTCGTCTGGCTCGGCGTTGCGGAGCTCGCGGCAAATCGCGTGAAGGTTTTTCAACTTGAGGTAGCGCTAGGGGCTCACGCCGAAGAACTCGTAGAACGCCCGGCGCAGTGTTCGTTCTGGCACTCCGGTTCGCGTCACGAGGTCGCGTACGCGGGGGAGGTCGCGTTCCTCCATACACTCCTGGGCCAGTCGGATGACGTCCCTTCGCGCCAACTTCGGTCGTCCCCGACCGTGAGGTGTAGCCTGGTGCTTCGTGCCGCCCCTGATAATCGCAGCGCCCAGCTCCATCAGCTCCGCCGAAGCGACCTCGCTAGAAAGCGAAGAGCCAAAATCAGGATAGTTCGAAGCAGCGTTGAGCACCTCTCGCACCGCAGTCCGAAACTGGTGTGCAAGACTGCGGCTAGGGCGAGTCGTGCGACAGACCATCGCGCTGTTCTCGCTTCGGGTTTCCTCGAAACCGAGATAAGACGGTAAGTTGTCAGCGGGAATGAAGATCGAGCACCAGTCATGCTCGAACTTCGTGCTTAGGCAGCAGTCGCATCCTGGCTCGAGAATCGCGAACGCGTCCTTCTCAATGGTCACTCCGCTCGCCAGATACTCACAGGTGTCTGAGAGCGGAAGATAGATCACGTAGGTGTCGAGCAGCGACTGGCCTTCGACAATGTTCCCGCTTCCGAGGCGACCTAGTTGAACGCGACGGCGCACTCGAGGTTGTGGCGAACTGGGTGCGTGGTCCGATCTAATGATTCATCCAAGACCCTAGAGCGCCCGTCGCGTGCGGGTCAGCTCGCGGCTCGATATATCTGGATCAGTTGATCGCGCCGAGCGGAGAGCTCAGCGTCACAAGGTGGCTTGGACTTTGACGCGTATTTGACGCGAAGATGTGGAATGGCCTGATGTGGGGTGACGGTCCCGAGCGCCGGCCAGTGCATGTAAGTCTCAGTTATCGTTCGTAAAGTGTCTCAAATGTTGGGATTGACTAAAGCCAAGAAATTGGCGGTTGCAGAGCTCATAACCCGAAGGTCGTCGGTTCAAATCCGGCCCCCGCAACCAACGAAGTCGGGCACTTAGCGAAACTGCTAGGTGCCTTTCTTTTTGCTCGTCGACGCGTGGTTGATATCGCACCGTCAACGAGCGTCGAGAATGCTGCAATTGCTGCGCGACGGCCACTGGTTCTCCGGGTCTCCTTGACGATTCACTCGCGACGATCGCGCGACCGCCGGGTCCAAACCCATGAGCCGCCTCCACTGCGGAACATCCGCCCCTCGTACCTTCAAAGATCGTCGTCGACGAGGGGTCCATCGACGACGTCGACCACCGTCGTGTGGTACTCGACGTGGATCCACTCGTGAAAGAGCGCCAGCGAGCGGTCGGTCGGCCACAAGCTGTCGTCCGTGTACCAACCTGACAGCTCCTTTTCGAACAGGACTTGATAGTGCTGGGCAAGCCAAGCGTCTAGGTCTTCTCGGTTCTCGATTTCGTGGATCAGGTACACGGTGCATTCGTCCGGGTCGATGTCGATGTTCGGCTCTTCGACAACCGGATCAGCTTCGTTGATCCATCGGACAAAGGGTTCCTGGTAGCGAAGGATAATGGCAGTTCGATTGAGCATGTCCCGCCTGGTTTCATTTCAACCGGCGCTCGACGATGTCATAGATCTCGCGACGATGCCCGACCGCCACCACGAACACGAGCACCCGGTCGATATACACCTCGTAGACCACGCGGTAGCTGCCCACGCGGATCCTGCGGGCGCTCGTGCTGCCCTTGAGTGTCTCGGCGTTTTGCGGGTAGGGGTCGGTACGGAGGCCGTCGATCACCTTCGCCAGGCGCTTCTGCTCGCTCCGTCCGAGCTGAGCGAACTCCTTAGCCGCCGCCTTGTGAAACGAGACTTCGTAGGTCAACGATCAAGGCCAGCTTTCAGTTCTTCCCACGATACCCACGGACCTGCTCGCCGCTCCTCCACTAGGGCGAGGTCTTCGGCGTCCTCAAGGTAGGCCGCCAGCGCCGCGTTCATCACGTGCTGCTGCTTTAGGCCCCGGGCCTCGCAATGACTCTCAAGCAGGCTCTTGAGCTCGGGTTCGATCGGGAGGGTGATCTTGGTCATGCCCCTATTGTAAGGCTCACTCTCGACCAGCGCCAGGATTTGCCATCTTTTGCCATAGCATTGTTATTATGAAGTTTTTCAGATGTCGTGTGCTACAATCCCTTCATCGAGGAGCCTGTGGCAGGGCGCCGGCGACATCGCCATGGCCTTGGAGGTTCATGAAACATCGTGAGGAGGAGGCGAGGCTGCTCGAGGCCATCAAGGCGATGCTTCCGAAGCTCGAGGCGATCCTGGCACAGACGGAGGACCCTTGGGGATGCGAAGACGGCATCTATCGCTTCTACCACCAGAGTTTCAAGGTCTATGGTCTGCAGCGTCTCGCGAAAGACGTCGTAGAAGCCCTCCAAGCGATCGCCCCAGAACGGAAGCTCGACGCCTGGTTCCTCGAGATCGTGAGCGAAGGTACGAACAGAACGTTTTCACCCGCCCACAACCAACGGTGGCTGCAGGAAACTCGCCCGATCCTGGAGGCCTTTTTTCATGCCCACTATATGCTCTCGATGGTCTGCAAGTATGGCCGCGAGCTCGAGAGGCCACCGAAGTTGCTCCCAAGCGGTTGGGCGGCCGTCCTGAGCTTGTATGGCATGAGGTAGCGGGCACTTTTCGAGCCTCTGCTTTCCACCGACGCTTTCCGGTCGCGAGCGTCCCCCCGACCCCAGCAGCCATTTGGCAAGAGCGACGGCGCGCGCGTCGCTCCGTTCATCATCGAGAATCGACCGCGCAGGCTCGACGATTTCTTCTGGGGCACCGTGCCCCAATAGAGTCCTCGAGGGGCCCGCATCGGCCGCTTCCGACCCGCCATCATGCGCGGAAACCGCTGAAGAAACGCGCTTTGTCGATTCCTGAGAATGCCCTCCCGAGGCAGAGTGTCCTACCCGACGCTGTCTGGGAGTTCGTGGCTCCCGGCGCGACGTCTTCGTCACCGATGGGAAGCTTCCTCATTGACGCCACGTTGACGTACGGATGTGAAATCCCGTGATATCGCCTGACGAACTGAGCTCAGCACCATGCTCACTGGCGCGGATATCGCCTACCTTCTTCATGGCGAGCCAGAGATCTTACACCGTGTTCGAGCGGCCGTGCGCCGCCGGCTCAGGGTCTAGCGATGCCACGTTGCCTCGGGCAAGAGGCCTCGGTCGGAGCCGCGACTTCCCAGCTACGCCGCAATCACCACCTCCATCGGCACGCCAAACTCCACCGGACAACGCTGTGCGTATCCAGCCCCCGCAGCTAACTATGTTGGGCACTTGGCGAAAACGCTCGGTGCCATGCGGTGCCATGCGGTGCCACGGTGCATCGAAATCCGTCGCCTGGGCGATGCACGGCTAGTCGGAGAACGTTGGGTTTTCGATTTTGAGTGCGCGGCAACAAGACGACCTCACGGGTGCATAACCCGAAGGTCGTCGCACATTGCGCGCGCCCCTGACATGTTCCCATTTTCGGAACGAAATCATCAGGTGAGGGTGATCGCTCAGCGAACGCTTCGCGCATTCTGGGAGAAGCACCCCAAGGCAGAACAGGCGCTGCGTTCGTGGCTGCAGGAGATGCAGAGCACAGAGTTTTGCAAACCAGCAGACATACGCCGCCACTATCGGTCGGTCGATTTCGTCGGCGACGACCGAGTGATCTTCAATATCGGCGACGATAAATACCGCCTTGTCGCTAACATGAGCTATCGGCGTCAGATCGCCTTCATCAAGTTCATTGGGACCCAGAAGCAGTACGACCGAATCGACGCCGCGACCGTGGGAAGAGCAAAATGAGACAGATTCAGCCCATTCGAAACAAAAGGGATTGCGACGCAGCAACCCGTGAGATCGAACGCCTAATGGACAAGGAGACGAGCAAGAAGCTCACCAAGGCCGAAGCGGCTCGGTTGGAAGTTCTGGCGACGCTGGTCGATGCCTACGAGTCCGCTCTCGTTCAAGACGTTTCCCCAGACCCGATCGAAGCGCTCAAGTTTCGCATGGAGCAGTTGGGTCTACCCCTTGCGGACCTAGCGAGAACCCTGGGCAGTCGCCCGCGCGCCAGCGAGATCCTCAGTCGAAAGCGCCGGATGACGCTGCCGATGATTCGAAAGATCCACGAGGAATACGGCGTCCCGCCCGAGGTCCTCATCCAGGACTATCCGCTCGAGCGGACCGATTCCTGATCAGACTGCCCGTTTCGGCACGACCCTACGGCCTTCGATGGTACGGCATTGCAAGAGAGGCTCGCGCGGTCGCTTCCGCGCTCACATGGCTCCTCCCTGGTGGCGTTCGCAACGCCTTCATCGGCTCCTTCGCTCGCTGAGGAAGCGCGCATCACAATCCTCGTGATGACGTGCAACCGCGCGCGCGCGACATAATATCTAGTACCGCCCAATTCGGCGCTCATCGGTCGGACGGTTGACACCGTTGTGTGACCATCCGACTTCTGGGCCAACCTCGGTCGGATCTTTGGGATCTTTGTGCCCGTCAATCGTCAGGCACGCCGGCGGTTTCCTGCTTGCGGTCCAACAGGTTCTTGAAGTGCAAGCGTTCGATCGTCCCGTTGAACGCGAAGGGTGCCTGTTCGAAGTAGTCATCCGCTACCGGTGAGCTGGTATCCATACCGACGTCGAATGTTTCCGAAGCGGTGAAGGCCGCAGGAATGGTGCGCTCGACGGTGCCGGTAGCTGCTTGCCTGCCATTGATCCAGAAGGCGACCTCCGCGGGAGCAGCTCGCTCGAAGGGTGTCCTCATCTCGAATGCGATGCTCACCTTTCCGGCTGGTACGCGACCCACCTTGATCTTGGTGCGCTTCAGGAGGAGCGCGCTGTACTCGTAGCGAAGCTCGCCTTTGTAGGCGTAGAGGGTCACGCCACCGGCGTAGCCCCCCATGGCGAAGATGACGCCGTTGGCATTGCGAGGTGCCTCGAGCTCGATCTCGGCTCGTAGGTTTCCGTTCCGGACGTTGGGCGCCTGACTTTCGGGGATACGGGTCATGCCAGCAAAGAGCGTCCACTCCGTGTTCGTGCTCCGCTTCATCTCCTGTGGATTGAGCGGAGTGTAGAGACCGCCGCCGATGGGCAGCGCCTTGTTGGCCTCGGCCTCGCGCATGAACAGGCTCTTGAGCTCTTCGAGCTTCTCGGGCTGCTCGGCGGCAACGTCACGGGCCAAGGCGAAGTCCTGCCGGGTGTCGAAGAGCTCCCATCGGTCCTGCACGGGATCCCAGTCGGAAAGATCAGGGAAGGCACCGACCCAGGGTGGACGAGGGCCGAAGGTGCCGGCCATCCAGCCCTCGTGATAGATGCCACGACTTCCCATGATCTCGAAGTACTGGGTCGTCTTTCGCTCCGGAGCCGTAGCCGAGTCGAAGGTGTAGGCCAAGCTCGTCCCGTCGATGGGGTCCTGCGGGTGGCCGTCCACGACCTTCGGCTGAGGAATACCGAGGATCTCGTAGAGCGTCGGGGCCACGTCGTTGACGTGGTGGAATTGCGGGCGCGGCGTCTCATCGGCCTGGATGCGCTTCGGCCACGAGATCACCATGGGGGTGCGCGTGCCGCCGAAGTCGGAGGCGACGAGCTTGGTGTATCGGAAGGGGCTGTCGCCCGCCCAGGCCCAAGCCGAGTGGTACATGTTGTCCATCCGGTTTCCACCGATAGCGTCGAGCCCGCCCAAGGCCTTGGTGACCGCGATGTGCTCGGCCACGGTGGTCGGGATACCGTTTGTCGCGTTGAGCTCGGCGACGCTGCCTGCCATGCCCTCAGCGGAAGCTCCGTTGTCGGACTGGATGTAGATGACGATGGTGTTGTCGCGGATGCCCTGATTCTCGAGCTCGTCGATCAGCTTGCCAACTTGCACGTCGGTGTGCTCCAGGAAGCCCGCGTAGACTTCCATCAGGCGCTCCTGGAATGCGCGTTCGCTCTCGGGGATGTCCTTCCACGCGGGCATGCCTTCGGGACGCGGCGACAGCTCGGCATTGGCAGGAATCCAGCCCATGGCCTTTTGGCGTTCGAAGACTCGTTGCTGGTAGGCGTCCCAGCCGTCGCTGAACTTGCCCTCGTACTTGTCCGACCACTCTTGGGCGACATGGTGCGGTCCGTGCACGGCGCCGGGCGTCCAGTACATCATGAAGGGGCGGCCCGGGTGGATCGCACGGTGGCGGCGCATCCAGGTGATCGCCTTGTCGGCCATGTCCTCGGTCAGGTGGTAG
>CBDUCC010000228.1:0-6441 GCA_965365555.1 uncultured Myxococcales bacterium
GAAGCTCGACCCGGACTTCCGGCGTGTCTACCGCTGGGTCGGCGTCGCTGGGGTCTACACGCCCAAGGGGAGCCCGCCGGAATTCATCGAGCGAGCTGTCGATGTGCTTCGGCGCGGCCTCGACCGCTTTCCAAACGACGGCGAGCTCGCCTGGGACGCCGGCGCGACGATCATCTACGAGCTCCTGCCGCACCTTCCGAAGGACGACCCCGAGCGCGAACGGCTCGAGACCGAAGGAAACGAGCACATGATGGCTGCCGCGCGTCTAGGCGCGGGGCCGGACTGGCTGGTCATCACCAACGCGACCTCGCTGCGCAAGCTCGGAGAGACCGACCGGGAGCTCCGGCACCTCGAAGAGATGTACAGCATCGTCCGCGATCCGGTCGTCAAGGCGCAGATCGAAGTCCGGCTTTCGCAACTTCGCGACCAGGCCTACGCCGAGGCCTTTCGGCGGGTCAACGAGGAGTTCGAGGAACGCCGCCTCGAGGAGTTCCCGTACCTGCCCTCGACGCTCTACTTCTTCGTCGCCGACCCGATCGATACCACGGTCGGCCTCGAGGATGCGGGTTAGGCGCTTGCCAAACCCCAGGGCTACTCGCAGAGTCCCGCAGTCTTGGCCCGGAGTCGCCCGAGATTAACGCTGCTGGAAGCGGCGCTGCTGCTCTCGCTGAGCGCGCTCGTGCTCGCGGTGTTCGTGCCGAGCTTCACGCGGCGGATTCGAACGAACAAGATTGACGAAGCCCCCGAGCTTCTCGCGGAGCTCAGCCGACGAACCGCTGCGTACTATGCGGCACACCCGGCCGGCTGCCTGCCACCCCCGGCCGGCCCGGCGCCAAGCGCGCCGGCGATGGAACCCGACGAGCTGGACTTCTCAGCGCCCGAGACTCCCGGACATACGACCTGGAGTGCCCTTGGCTTCGAGCCGGGTCGTCCGGTTCGATTCAGCTACCAGTACCTTCCGAGCGAAAGCGGCTGTGGCCTTCGGGAAGCCGAGGCGCCGATTCGGGTCGTCTTCCGCGCACACGGGGATCTCGATGGCGACGGCGTGCTGTCGACCTTCGAGCTGCACGCGAAGATCGAACAGGGCCGCTTCACGCCGGCCGAAGAGCTTCGGGTCGACCGGCGGACCGAGTAAGGCTCAGTCGGCGAGGCTCGCCGCAACGGCAGCCTCGGCGTGAACCAGCGCCGTCACGATCTCGCCCGAAGCGCGGCGTACGGCCTGCGGCACGCCCTCGCCGAACCGGTCCGGGTGGAGGTCGCGCACGAGCTTTCGAAGCGCCTTGCGCGCCTCGCCGCCGTTCGCCCCCTCAGGAAGGTCGAGCAAGACACGGGCGGAGGCCTGACGCCTCAACTCACGGCGCTTTCGGAGGAGCAGCGGATAGGAGCCGCCGCCTCTCGGAGCCGCGCCACGAAGACGCTTGAGCACCAGGAGAAACCGGGTTCCGGCAAGCCCACATCCAGGCAATGTCATCAGTTCCTGGGCCGTGACGCCGCGACGCAGCGCAAACAGGGCGGCGGTCTCGTCGAGGCGAAGCTCGGCTCGCTTTAGCAAGGCCTCCCCCGCATCGGTGAGGTGATAGCTCTCCGGGCCCAGCTCCGCGCGTGTGGCGGCCGAATCGATCTCCTGTCCGAGGACCCGCATCCACTCGAGCGAAACTACCCCTGCGGCGATGGGCTCTGCGAGCCGCCACCAGCTCGTCGTCGTCGCCTGATCGCGAAACCGGAGCGAGAGCTCGTTCCAGCGAGAGGCGCCGATCAGAGCTTCGAGGAGCTGGCGGCTGGAGCTAGGGACGCGACGGTCGATGTTGGCGCCAGTCACCATTCCGGCTTCGATCGCAATGCGCGCGCGGCGCCCTTCGCCATCGAGGAGCAGCGTACCGGTGGTCGCGGCACGGTCCAGTCCGAGCAGCACCCGACACAGCATCGTCGCGCTCTCAGATCCGCCCATGGAACCCCGATAGGCGATTGCGCAATCGCTGGCCAGTTTTCAGCGGGAGGCCGCGTAGCGTGGATCCCCAGGTCGAAGCGCCAGTGCGTTTCGGATCTGGGCGAACCTCGCGGAAACGGAAGCGGCCGCCACACCGTAGCGACGGGCGACCTCGGCTTGCGTGCAGCCGGGTCGGCGTTCGACCACCGCAATCGCGTACTCGAGGGCTGCCGCGAGTACCTCGGGCTTCGTTACACGAAGCTCACAATGCGCTTGCATGTCGGACCAGAGCTGCGTGGCGCGCTCGATCTCCGCGCGCGAGAAGCCCGCCTCGTTCATCTTCTGCTGAACGGTCTCGACGACGGGGTCGCTCGGAGGCCGGCGCACACTGGCCGGCGCAGCGGGCTCGTCGGTGGCGCCTCGATCGATCCAGCTCAGCAAGGCGGAGTGGTCCGGGTTGCACGGCCCCTTTTCCCGCGCGCGAAGCGCGAGCTCGCGCGCCTCGTCGAGATCGCCGAGGCGTGCAACGCAGTGGGCGAGCGAGCCGATGATCTCGTCATGATCGGGCTCAAGCTCGTAAGCCCGTCGAAGGTGGCGCTCTGCGCCGAGCGCATCGTCGAGCGCCACGTCCATCAAGTGACCGAGGTTGTGATGGTACCAAGGAGTTTGAGGCGCGAGGTTCGAGGCTTCTCGGTACGACCGAACTGCGACGCGGTAGTTGCCGAGCAACGCGTGGCAGAGGCCCATCAGCGCGTGCAACACGTCGTCGTCGTCGCAGTGGTTGAGCACCCGACGAAGGTGGAGCGCCGACTTCCAGGGGTTGTCCTCGAGGTGGAGCTCGGCGAGGTGACGGTGAGCGAAGAGGCTAGCATCGCTTCCTTCCGCCGACATCGATGCCAACTGCTTGAGCAGCCCTTCGGCACGCTTGGACGAAGCTTCGAGCGCCTCTTCGGCCTGCGCCCAAACTTCTTCCACCGTGCTCGCCCCTCGACTCATCTGGACTCGTATAGCCTTTGCCTTTTTTGAAAGCAAGACACGGCGATTGCGCGCAAGTTGCCGATGGCGTGCGAAAGACTCGACTCGATCTCATGAAACTGCACTCGGAAGCTCCTTGAGGTATGCTTGCACCACTCAGCTCGAACCCATACGAGCTGAGTCGAGCACCCATGCCTGACGAATCCGAACCACGAGTATCCGAAGAGACCGACGAGAACGAGCGCGAACGTCGCTGGTCCGAAGGTGTCTTGCGCGACACACTGCGCAAAGCGGTCGAAAAAGGAATCGAAGCTGGCGTTGGGACGTTGCGAAGCGCCGACAGCGCACTTCGCGGCGTCACCCAAGACGGAAAGCTCCCGAAAGAGGTCATCGGCTACATGTTTGCCTCGGTCGACGAGACCAAGAACGCACTGGTTCGCGGCGTTGCAAAGGAAGTGAGAGATTTCCTCGAAGCTACCGATATTGCTGGCGAGTTCTACCGAGCACTGACTTCGCTTTCCTTCGAGGTGAAGACCGAGATCCGCTTCATCCCGAACGATGCAGGCGGAGTGCGGCCGCAAGTGAAGGCGCGCGCGGTGCAGAAGCGCAAGCGACGAAAGGGAGTCGTGGAGACCGACCCGATCGTCCCACCGGTCGACGACGCCGGTGAGCCCTGAGCACGATGACCGCGCCCGGCAAAGTGTATTTGGTGGGTGCCGGACCGGGGGATCCCGAGTTGATCACGACCCGGGGGCTTCGCCGCCTTCGGGAAGCGGACTTGGTGCTGTACGACGCGCTCGTACATCCGGACCAGCTTCATGCGGCTCGCCCCGACGCCGAATTGGTATTCGTCGGCAAGCGTGCGGGCCGGGCAAGCGAGCGGCAGGCGCGGATTAACCAGCGTCTGGTCGAAGCTGCACGTGCGGGAAAGACGGTGGTTCGTCTCAAGGGCGGTGACCCGTACCTATTCGGGCGTGGCTCCGAGGAGGCCGAGCACCTCGCCGCCGAGGGAATCGAGTTCGAGGTGGTGCCAGGGGTGCCTTCGCCGCTCGCTGCGACGGCTTATGCCGGACTCTCGCTGACGCACCGAGAGATTGCGTCGAGCGTGGCATACGTCACCGCGAGTGAATCGGTCGAAAAGGACCGAACCGGGCACGACTGGTCGAAGCTTGCCACGGCCACCCAGACCTTGGTGATATTCATGGGCATGCGGAAGCTCGACTCGCTCTCTAAGCTGCTGATCGACCACGGACGTCCGGCGGACACTCCGGCTGCGGTCATTCAGTGGGCCTCCCTTCCAAGACAACGCACCGTGGTGGGAACCCTCGCCGACATTCACGCCCGAGCATCCAAGGCGGGCCTCGGCCTTCCTGCACTCACCATCGTCGGCGAGGTCGTTCGGCTTCGGGATCAGCTTCGATGGTTCGACACCAAGCCTCTTTTCGGCAAGCGCGTGCTCGTGACTCGAACGGTCCATCAGGCCGGATCGCTTTCGAGCCTTCTCCGTGACGAAGGAGCGCAACCCGTGTTGGCGCCGACGATTCGCCTCGTGCCGCCCGAGGACGAAGGTCCGCTCCGCGACGCCGTGACGCACCTGGACTGCTATGACTGGGTGCTCTTCACCAGTGCAAACGCCGTGGACGCGTTCTTCGGGGCACTTCGCGCGTCCGGGCTCGACCCTCGGGCGCTCGATGGCTCGAAGGTCTGCGCCATCGGGGCCAAGACCCGGGGCACGCTCGAGGGTTACGGCATCGACGCCGACCTGCTTCCGGAGGACTCGAGGGCCGAGGGTGTAATCGCGGCGCTTCGGCCGCGCATCGAGCCCGGCAGCCGCATTCTGCTTCCTCGCGCAGAGGTCGCCCGTGAGGTGCTTCCTGCATCGCTTCGCGACGCCGGCGCCGAGGTCGATGTCGTCACGGCCTACCGAACGCTGCCGCCGGCGACTGCCGACGCCGATCGTATCCGACGCCTGGTCGACCCCGCCGAGATCGATGCCGTGCTCTTCACCTCGTCCTCCACAGTGCGAAACCTTCATGATCTGCTCGGGCCCGATGGAACCGAACAGCTCAATGCCCTGGCGCTCTTTTCGATCGGACCGATCACGACCGCGACGGCCGACGAGCTCGGCCTGCTGGTCAGTGCCACCGCCCCGGAGCAGACGATCGAATCGCTGGTCGAGACGGTGAGCGCATACTATGCCGGAGGTGATGCGAATGCCTAGGCGGGCCAGCTGGACTCCGGTCGCCGCTTTGCTCGCGATCCTCGCAGTTGCGGGGGGCTGCGGCGAAGGGCCCTGCGGCAAGAGCGAAGATCGGGTCGTGCCCCTGAGTGAGCTTCCCTGCAACCGGCTGGGCCAAGCCGGGGTCTGGGAGTCGCACCCTCTCCCACCCATGGTGAGCGAGGAGTGCGAGTGGTTGGAGTTCCGGGGCTGCAGCCGCTA
This sequence comes from uncultured Myxococcales bacterium, assembly GCA_965365555.1. Lineage (GTDB taxonomy): Bacteria > Myxococcota_A > Polyangia > Polyangiales > Houyiibacteriaceae > SG8-38. The sequence continues at coordinate 5,343 of CBDUCC010000228.1, forward strand.
CGCCTTCGAGAATCCGCTCGGCTCGGTGCCGACCTCGGTGGTCGGCTACCTGTCATTCGAGTCGGACGGGCGCTTCTCCACCGTGGGCTCGGGCAACTCCTTCATCGTGGATGAAGTCTCCGATGGCGAGGTGGTCATTCGAAACGCTCAGAATCAGCTTTTCTACCTCCGTCTCGTCCTGCAGTGACCCCCCTAGCGCATCCCGCAGGCCAGCCTTAGGTTCGACGCATGCGCGGGCTGCGCCTGGCTGGGCTCGGCTTTGGAACGCGCTACGATATGGCATGGCCGAGAGGTTCGACAACGACGCCGGAACGATCACCAAGGTCAAACCGGAGAAGAAGCTCAAACGCCCCCGCCTCTATCGGGTGCTGCTTCACAATGATGACTACACAACAAGAGAATTCGTCGTCTACGTACTCCAGGGAGTCTTTCATCTTGGCGAACAGGATGCCGTTCGCGTGATGCTTCACGTCCACCACAACGGCGTTGGCGTGGCAGGGGTATTCACCCGCGAGGTCGCGGAGACCAAGATTGAGCGAGTGGAGCAACTCGCCCGCGAACAAGAGTTCCCTCTGCGCCTGACCATGGAGCCGGAAGAAGAGGAAGAACGATAAGCATGGCTGGTCCCGTCATCGACAAAGAGCTTCAAGCGACGCTCCGCAAAGCCTTCGACCAGGCAGGCCTCATGCGTCACGAATACGTGACGCTCGAGCATCTGCTGCTGGCGCTCACGGAGGACCCGAAGGCCAGCAAAGCGTTGCGCGCCTGCGGCGCCGATCTACGGAGGCTCCGAAAGAGACTCCAGGAGTTCATCGAGGAGCGGCTGACGAAGGTCCCCGAAAACGTCACCGTCGAGCCGCGGCAAACGCTGGCGGTGGAACGCGTGCTCCAACGCGCGGCGATTCACGCGATTTCGTCAGAGATGAAGACGATCGACGGCGGCAACGTGCTGGTACAGCTCCTGAAGGAGGAGGAGTCCTTTGCGGCTTTCGCGCTTCAGGAGGAAGGCGTATCGCCCCTCGACCTCAAGCGGTACATCGCGCACGGGGTCGGCACCGACATCGTCCCGGGCGAGACCGACGCCTACTCGGACACCGAC
>CBDUCC010000229.1:0-6437 GCA_965365555.1 uncultured Myxococcales bacterium
AGTTCAGAAACGCACCCGGTCGGATGTCCAGAGGGAATACGGAATACGGGGACATCCTGGCTGCTGGTCGCTACCTCCAGAACCGAGACGATGTGGATCCCGAGAGGGTCGGCCTCTGGGGCCTCTCCTACGGAGGGATTCTCACGGCCCAGGGGTTGGCCCGGAACTCCGACGTCTTCGCGGCCGGGGTGGATATCGCCGGGGTCCACCAGTACGGCAGTACCCTGGATCCAGAAGACGATGCCTACGCTTCCTCCTCCATCTCCGAGGTGGATAACTGGACATCCCCCGTCCTCCTTGTGCACGGCGACGACGACCGAAATGTCGCGTTCTCCCAAACCGTAGGTTTGGTGCAGGCCCTGCGGGCAAACGATGTGCAGGCCCACCGGCAGGCCCGCCGTGTCGAGCAAGAGATCCAAAGGATCGCGACTCGAATCGGGGCCGCAGAGCGTAGCGTCGACGAAGCACGGAGGCGCTACAATGATTTTCGCGAGCAGCATGGCGTTGCCGACCTGTCCACGGAACAGGAGTCACTGATCGAGTCGGCAGGGAGCTTGCGCGCGGACAGCCAGCTCACGGCCTCCGAGGTACGCGCTCTCGAGGCGCGGGTACGCAGCCTCGAGGCGCAGCTGGCGAGTGTTCCGAAGACCTCGGCGATCTCGACCGGCGTCGGCGCCGATCAGGCGACCTATGAAGACCTGCGTCAGCAATTGATCCAGACTCGCGCCTCACTTTCCGATGAGCATCCCCGAGTGCAGGCGCTCCAGCAGCAGGTAGAGCAGGTTCGACGGCAGGTTCGGAGCGGCGGCGGCACGACCACGATGGGTATCAACGCGACCTACTTGGCCATCGACGCCGAGCTTCGGGCCGCACGTGCCGAGCTGACGACACTCACCGAACGGCAAAAGGGTCTCGAAGAGATGGCCCAACGGGCCGATGCCCGCGTCAAGGCGTTCGCGGGGGTCGAGGGAGACCTCTCGGAGCTCTTGGCCGAGGTCGACGTCAACGAGGCTCTCCTCGTCGACCTGCGCGCAACGGAGGCGGCTCTCGAGGATGCGCTCGAGGATCCACCCAGCGGCTTCACCATCCTCGAGCCTGCAGCCATTCCCGAGTTTCCGCTTCCGTCGAAGCGCAAGCCGGTCTTCGTTCTAATCCTCGGCTTCAGCTTCTTGCTCGCACTTGGCTTGGTGCTTCGGCGCGAGTTCAAGGGACTTCGCCTCCACACTCCTGCAGAGATCGCCTTTTGGGGCAACGGACCCGTCCTCGGAACGACCTCGTGGCCGCGAGATCCATACGGTCTGGACGAGCTGGTCGGCGCCCTCGATGACTACGCGCCCGACGCCAGGGGCACGCTCATGCTCGTCGGCGGGCGGCAGGCCGAGGATCGATTCGCGATCGACCTCGCTCGGCGCATGAACAGCGACTGGTTTACCGGTGTCGAGGTTACCGGCACCGCCCCGACAGGGGGCGGCCGCCCGGCCACCGGCCCCCTCCATACGCCTCCGCCCGCAGGGCCATATCCGGTCGGTGGCGGCGTTGCAGCGCGTGCATCCGCCGCTCCGGCCCGTTCGTCGGCGCTCGCGGTGCGACCGGTCCAGCTCGTTCGAAGGGAGCCCAAGATGCAGATCCATGCCTGGGATGGGTCGTTCGAAGGGCAGGCACTTCGGCGCGCAGCCCGACTCGTGGACCGGGTGATCATCCTCGTGCGAGCGGACACCATGACGCCGGTCGACATCCACGGCATTCGCCGACGACTGGGCCGCGATGACGGCATCGGCTTCATCGTCCTCGACCTCGCCGACGAGTACGAAAGCTTGCCCGACCGAGTGGGAGACGTGACCCGGTTCTGGGCAACCTGACCGTCGCGAGGTCATTTTTCGCTCGCTGGGTTGCAGTCGGGCCGAGTTTGCGGGAAACCGCTCGACGATGACCGACACTCCGACCATTCAGTACACCAAGACCGACGAGGCGCCCCTTCTCGCGACCTACTCGCTCTTACCGATCCTCCGAGCGTTCACGGCCCCTGCCGGAGTCGCGGTCGAGCTCCCCGATATCTCCTTGGCAGGCCGCATTCTTGCCAGCTTTCCCGAGTCCCTGAGGGAAGAGCAGCGGATTTCGGATGCCTTGGCGGAGCTGGGTGATCTCGCGAAGACCCCGGAGGCCAACATCATCAAGCTGCCGAACATCAGCGCGTCGGTGCCCCAGATGAAGGCAGCGATCGCCGAGCTTCAGAGCAAAGGGTTTGCCGTTCCGGACTACCCCGAGGATCCCAAGACCGACGAGGAGCGCGCGATCGCCGACCGCTACGCGAAGGTGAAAGGTAGCGCCGTCAACCCGGTGTTGCGCGAAGGCAACTCGGATCGGCGTGCTCCGAAGGCGGTCAAGGAGTACGCGCGCGCCAACCCTCACTCGATGGGTGCGTGGACCAGCGAATCCAAGACTCACGTGTCGACCATGACGGCTGGCGACTTCCGTCACAACGAGCGTTCGGTGACCGTGCCTGGCGCTACCACCGTACGCATCGAGCACGTCGCCGCAGACGGGTCGGTCACCCCTTTGAAGGAGAGTCTCCAGTTGCTCGAAGGCGAGATCATCGACGGAAGCTTCATGAGCAAGGCGGCCCTCGTCGAGTTTCTCAAGGAGCAGCTCTGCGATGCAGCGGGTCTCGACGTTCTTTTCTCGCTTCACATGAAGGCGACCATGATGAAGGTGAGCGATCCGATCATTTTCGGCCACGCCGTTCGGGTCTACTTCGCACGCCTGTTCGAGAAGTACGGTTCCACGTTCGATGAGCTTGGAGCCAACCCGAACAATGGCTTCGGCGACATCGTTGCTAGGCTCGATCAGCTCCCCGCCGACCAGCGCTCCGAGATCGAAGCCGAGATCCAAGCGATCTACGAGCAGGGTCCGGGTCTTGCGATGGTCGACTCCGATCGCGGCATCACGAACCTCCATGTTCCGAGTGACATCATCATCGATGCATCGATGCCCGCGATGATCCGAACCTCTGGACAGATGTGGAACGCCGAGGGCAAGACTGAAGATACCAAGGCGGTGATCCCCGACAGCAGCTACGCTGCCGTCTACCAGCAAGTGATCGAGTTCTGCCAGGAGCACGGCGCATTCGACCCGACCACGATGGGCAGTGTGCCCAACGTGGGCCTGATGGCGCAGAAGGCGGAGGAGTACGGCTCCCACGACAAGACCTTCGAAGTCCCGGCGGACGGAACGGTTCGCGTCGTCGACGCCAATGGCCAGGTTTGCATGGAGCACCAGGTCGAGGCCGGGGACATCTGGCGCGCATGCCAGACGAAGGACGCGCCCGTCCGTGACTGGGTGGCCCTGGCCGTCCGACGCGCCCGTGCCACCGGCGCGCCGGCGGTCTTCTGGCTCGATGAGACTCGCCCCCACGACGCAGAGCTCATCGCGAAGGTCGATAGGTACCTGGGCGAAGAGGACACCCGCGGTCTCGAGATTCACATCAAGGCGCCCGCAGAGGCGACTCGGTTCTCGCTCGAGCGACTCAAGAGGGGCGAGGACACGATATCGGTGACGGGCAACGTCCTTCGCGACTACCTCACGGACTTGTTCCCGATTCTCGAGGTAGGAACCAGCGCAAAGATGCTCTCGATCGTTCCGCTGATGAATGGAGGCGGGCTGTTCGAGACCGGCGCCGGAGGATCGGCACCCAAGCACGTTCAGCAGTTCGAAAAGGAGAATCACCTTCGATGGGACTCGCTCGGTGAGTTTCTCGCACTCGCAGCTTCGCTCGATTTTCTAGCCGATCAGCACGATGATTCGAAGGTGAAGATCTTGGCCACCACTCTGGATGCGGCGGCCACCAAGTATCTGCTCGAGAACAAGTCTCCATCTCGCAAAGTCAACGAGATCGACAACCGGGGCAGCCACTTCTATCTGGCGCTGTATTGGGCGCAGGCTCTGGCCGAGGCCAACGACGACGAGCTTCGGGCGTATTTTGGACCGGTGGCGAAGGCCCTCTCCGACAACGAGCCAACGATTGCAGCCGAGCTGCTCGAGGCGCAGGGGCAGCCGATGGACGTTGGCGGGTACTACATGCCCGACGACGACCTGGCCGCCAGAGCGATGCGCCCAAGCGCGACGCTCAACGCGATCATCGACGACATGTCCTGAGCGTCAGGGCATGTACTTCATCGTCAGGTCGATCATCTGTTCCTGGCGGCCCGTGTATGGCGGGTAGAACAGGTGCAGCAACGAGAACCAGGGATTGATGTGGATGGGCCGCATCTTGCTGAACTCCACGAAGCCTTCCGAGCCGTGATAGTGCCCCATCCCGCTGGCACCGCTGCCACCGAACGGCAGATCGTGCTGTGCGACGTGCATGATGCAGTTGTTGATGGTGACGCCCCCAGAGATCGTGCTGTAGAGGAGCTTGTCGCGATTCGTCCGACGATTCGTGAAGACGTAGAAACCGAGCGGCCTGTCACGTGCGGTGATGTAATCGATCACCTCGTCCAGGCTGTCGTAGGTCATGATCGGATAGAGGGGACCGAAAATCTCTTCCTGCATGATGAGCATGTCGTCCGTGACGTCGAGGACAAGATGGGGCGGGAACTTGCGCATCAGGTCGTTGAAGCTCGCGTCCGGGACCAAAGGAACGACCGTGGCGCCTTTCGCTTCTGCGTCCTCGAGGGTGGCACGTAGCCGGCGGTAGGCCTTGTCATCGATGATCGAGGTGTAGCTCGGGTCGTTGGGATCGGGGTACCGCTCCGGGACGATCTTCTTGGCGGCCTCGACGAAGCGGTGCCGTGCCGCTTTGGGAAGAAAGAGGTAGTCCGGAGCCAAGCAGGTCTGACCGGCGTTGATGAACTTTGCGTACATGATGCGGGACGCCGCCTCTTCGGGGTCGAAGTCGTCGCAGATTACCGTCGGTGACTTGCCCCCGAGCTCGAGAGTGACGGGCGTGAGGTTCTCCGCGGCCGCCTTCATCACGGTCCGGCCCACGTCTGCAGAACCGGTGAAGCAGATGTGGTCGAAGGGCAGGGTGGTGAAGTCGCTTCCGCGGACGCCTGGCAGAATTGCGACCGTGTCCTCGTCGAAGGCTTCCGCGAACTTGTCCGCGAGCAGGCGAGCCAGGTGCTGCGAGTTTGCGGCCATCTTGATCATGGCGCGATTGCCCGCCGCAAGCGCGCCGGTGAGTGGGCCGATCGCCAAGAATAGCGGGTAGTTCCACGGCGAAACGATGCCCACGACACCTTTGGGCTGAGGGAGGAGTCGATTCTTGCCTGTGGCAAACAACACGGAGACGTGCCGTCGCTGCGGCTTCATCCACTTCCGGAGACGTTTTCGCGCGTCGCGAATCCCGTCGATGCAGGGAAAGATCTCGAGTATCTTGGATTCCTCGGCACAGCGATGCCCGAAGTCCTCGCGAATCGCATCGACGATCGCCTCGGTGTTGTCGAGCAGGATCTGCTCGACTGCGAGCAAACGCTGCTTCCGCTCTTCCAGTGTTGGGTAAGGCTCTCGAAGGTAGGCTTCACGCTGGAGATTGAAGACGCGCTGCGCCTCGTTTTCGACGACTTCGATTCGGCGGAGCTGTGCTGTTTGGACCATGATCCCTCGATCTAGCGTAAGTATCGAACTCGCTGCAAGCCGTGCTCGCATGGCGCAGTCCGAATCGCACGCAGCACGCAAAAAGTGACCCGATCTTCCCGCTCCGTATACTCCCCGGCTGGGGGATTTGGGCAGGGAACACAGCAGCGCGCGTCGCGCGGAGCTACCGGCCGAGCACACCTCGCTGTTCGTGCTGTTGGCCGCGTGCGCCGCGCACTACTGGATCTGTCTCTCCCTTTCGTCCGAGATTGCCCTCGACGTCGACCCGATCAACCTGCTGTACGGGATGCGCGAGTTCAACGTAGCGCATCACGCCCCGCACCCTCCTGGGTATCTGGTCTATGTCTGGATGCTTCGTGGGCTGCACGCTCTGATCGGAGGCGAGTCCTTCTCGACGATCCAGCTACTTGCTCGTCTGATGTCGACGGCCACCATCCCGTTGGTCTATTGGGCTGTTCGGATCATGCGGCCGTCCGATGCGTTCGCCGCGGCGTTCGCGGCGACCCTCACCGCATTCCATCCCTTTCTCATCTATCACGGGGTCGATGCCCAAACGCACACTTCGGAAGCCTTGGCTGCGGGGTTGCTTCTGATCACGGTGCTTCGCTACCGACGACAGCCCTCCTACGCTTGGGCTGCGGTTGCAGGCGCCGTCCTTGCGCTTGGGAGTGCGTTCCGACCGAGCTTCGTGGTGGCCGGCGTGGGCCCGATCATCTGGGCTATCGGTTTCGGCCGGTTCAGGCATCTCGCTACGGCGGGCCTCGTCAGCGCCGCGGGCGCACTGGCTTGGATCCTGCCGACGCTGCAAGCCAGCGGCGGATATGCACGTTGGGGCTCAGCCCACG
>CBDUCC010000230.1:0-6402 GCA_965365555.1 uncultured Myxococcales bacterium
GCGTCATGTAGTAGAGGCCGAGAACGATGTCCTGCGTCGGGTTGATGATCGGGCGACCGCTCGCTGGCGAGAGGATGTTGTTGGTGCTCATCATGAGCACGCGAGTCTCCATCTGCGCCTCGACCGAAAGCGGCACGTGGACGGCCATCTGGTCGCCGTCGAAGTCGGCGTTGAATGCCGTGCAGACGAGAGGGTGGAGACGAATCGCCTTGCCCTCGATCAGCACCGGCTCGAATGCCTGGATGCCGAGCCTGTGAAGCGTCGGCGCACGGTTGAGCATGACCGGGTGCTCGGTGATCACCTCTTCGAGAATGTCCCAGACCTCGGGCTTTTCCTTCTCGACGAGCTTCTTGGCGCTCTTGATCGTCGTGACGTACCCGCGCTCTTCGAGCTTGTTGTAGATGAAGGGCTTGAAGAGCTCGAGCGCCATCTTCTTGGGAAGACCGCACTGGTGCAATCGGAGCGCCGGGCCGACCACGATGACCGAACGGCCCGAGTAGTCGACGCGCTTTCCGAGAAGGTTCTGTCGGAAGCGGCCCTGCTTGCCCTTGAGCATGTCGGAGAGCGACTTGAGCGGGCGCTTGTTCGGGCCGGTGATCGTCTTGCCGCGCCGACCGTTGTCGAAGAGAGCGTCCACCGCCTCTTGGAGCATACGGCGCTCGTTGCGGATGATGATCTCCGGCGCGTTGAGCTCGATGAGCCGCTTGAGGCGGTTGTTTCGGTTGATCACACGACGATAGAGGTCGTTCAGATCCGAGGTCGCGAAGCGGCCCCCATCGAGCGGGACGAGCGGTCGCAGATCCGGCGGCAAGACCGGAATCACCGAGAGCATCATCCACTCGGGACGGTTGCCCGAATCGCGGAAGGCCTCGACGACCTTGAGGCGCTTGGCGAGCTTCTTGCGCTTCGCCTCGCTCGTCGCCTCCTTGAGGTCCAAGCGGAGCTGCTCCGCCATGGCGTGCACGTCGATGTCACGAAGCATCTCGAGCACGGCCTCGCCGCCCATGCCGGCTTCGAAGGCGTCATCGCCGAACTCGTCGAGGAGATCGTGGTAGCGATCCTCGGTGAGGATCTCGCCGCGCTCGAGCGGGGTCTCCTTCGGGTCGAGGCAGACGTAGCTCTCGCAGTAGAGAACACGCTCGAGGTCCTTCAGCGTGATGTCCAGGATGGCGCCAATGCGGCTCGGAAGGCTCTTGAGGAACCAGATGTGAGCCACTGGCGTTGCCAAGGTGATGTGGCCGAGGCGCTCACGTCGCACCTTGCTTTGAATCACCTCGACGCCGCACTTCTCGCAGACAATTCCTCGGTGCTTCATGCGCTTGTACTTGCCGCAGATGCACTCGTAATCCTTGACCGGTCCGAAGATCTTCGCGCAGAACAGGCCATCGCGCTCTGGCTTGAACGTTCGGTAGTTGATCGTCTCAGGCTTGCGAACCTCGCCGTGCGACCATTCGCGGATCTTCTCGGGCGAGGCCAGCGAAATACGAATCGCTGAAAACGCGAGCGGATCTTTCGGCTTTTCGAAGAAGCTGAAGATATCCTTCATGACTTACTCTTCCTCCGCAGCAAGGACGTCATCCGTGCGGCGCCCCAATTGACTCGTCTCAACCAACTCGACGTTCAGGCAAAGCGCCTGAAGCTCTTTCATGAGGACGTTGAAGCTCTCCGGCAATCCGGCTTCGAGCGAGTAGTCCCCCTTCACGATCGATTCGTACATTCGCGTACGACCCTGCACATCGTCAGACTTGACGGTCAGGAACTCCTGCAGCGCGTATGCCGCGCCGTAGGCCTCCATGGCCCAGACCTCCATCTCGCCGAGCCTCTGCCCGCCGAACTGTGCCTTGCCACCGAGCGGCTGCTGGGTGACGAGCGAGTACGGACCGATGCTTCGCGCGTGGATCTTGTCGTCCACCAAGTGGTGAAGCTTCAGCATGTACATGATGCCGACGGTGACGTCCTCGTGGAACGCCTCGCCCGTGCGGCCGTCGAAGAGCACCGTCTGACCGTTGTCCTGAACGCCGGCCAGCCGTAGGAGCTCTTTGATCTCGTCCTCGCTCGCACCATCGAAGACCGGAGTCGCGAGCTGAAGACCGTGTTTCCAGGATTTCGCCATGTCGGCGACTTGGTCGTCCGGCAGCTGGTCGAGCACCTCGACGATGTCGCCGCTTCGGAAGATGGCGCGGATCCGTTCACGAAGCTGTGAAGCGCTCGCCTTCTTCTCGACCATCTCTTGAAGCTGCGTGCCGAGGAGATACCCAGCCCAGCCGAGATGTGTCTCGAGGATCTGCCCCACGTTCATTCGCGAAGGAACGCCGAGCGGGTTGAGCACGATGTCCACCGGCTTGCCATCGGGCAGGTATGGCATGTCTTCCTCCGGAAGAATCCGGCTGACGACACCCTTGTTGCCGTGACGGCCAGCCATCTTGTCGCCGACCTGTAGCTTGCGTTTGATGGCGACGTAGACCTTCACCATCTTGATGACACCCGGAGGAAGCTCGTCGCCCTTGCCGAGCTTGTCGATCTTCTCCTGGAAGAGCATCTTGACGGCGTCGACCTGGTCGTCGACCTGCTCGAGAATCTCGTCGGTCTTGCCCTTGTCCTTGTCGATCTCGATGTGCTGCCAGTACTTGTGCGGGATCTGGTCGAGATCCTCGTTGGTGATCTTCTGACCCTTGCCGAGCAGCTCAGTGCCCTTGTCGCCGACCAGCTTCGCGGTGGTCGTGGCGCCGACGAAGTACTTCCGAACGCGGTCGTGAGCCGAATCGAGAACGATCTTGATCTCGTCCGCCATGTCCTTTTCGAACTTGGCGCGCTCGGCCTCTTCGATCTGCAGTGAGCGCTCGTCCTTCTCCGTGCCCTTTCGCGCGAACACGCGGGCGTCGATCACGATCCCGCTAACGCCCGGCGGGACCTTCAGCGAGGTGTCTCGGACGTCGCCCGCCTTCTCACCAAAGATTGCGCGAAGGAGCTTCTCCTCGGGAGACAACTGCGTCTCGCCCTTTGGCGTGATCTTGCCAACGAGGATATCACCGGAGTTCACCTCGGCGCCGATCCGCACGATCCCGGACTCGTCGAGGTCCTTCAAAGCCTCTTCACCGACGTTCGGAATGTCGCGGGTGATCTCTTCCTTACCGAGCTTCGTGTCGCGAGCGACGCACTCGAACTCCTCGATGTGAACCGAAGTGTACACGTCGTCCTTGGCGATACGCTCGGAAAGCAGGATCGAGTCCTCGAAGTTGTAGCCGCCCCAGGGCATGAACGCGACGATCACGTTTTGGCCGAGAGCGAGCTCACCGCGGTCGGTGCTCGGTCCGTCTGCGATGACGTCGCCGGCCTTCACCGCGTCTCCCGGCCGCACGATCGGCGTCTGATTGTACGCGGTGTTCTGGTTTGAACGCTGGAACTTGTTGAGGCGATAGATATCCGGGAAGGCGCCGGCGAGCCCCTCGGCCTTGACGACGATGCGGGTCGCGTCGACCAGCTCCACCACGCCGTCTCGCTGTGCCACGACGCAGACACCGGAATCGCGAGCGACTCGGCCCTCGATCCCCGTACCGGCAATCGGCGCATGGGTGCGAACGCAGGGGACGGCCTGGCGCTGCATGTTCGAGCCCATCAATGCGCGGTTCGCATCATCGTGCTCGAGGAACGGAATGAGCGATGCCGCCACCGAGACGAGCTGGTTTGGCGACACGTCCATGAGCTGCACGCTGCCTGGTGGCACCATCACGAACTCACCGTTGAAACGAGCGCTGATGAGCTGCCCCTCGAGCTTGCGGCTCATCTTGTCGATGATCGCATTGGCCTGCGCGATGTAGTGGCCTTCCTCTTCGAGAGCGGAGTACCAGCGCACGTGGTCGTCGAGCACGATGCCGTCCTCGACCTTTCGGTACGGGGTTTCGACGAAGCCGTACTCGTTGACGCGTGCGTAAGTCGACAGCGACGCGATGAGGCCGATGTTTGGCCCCTCCGGAGTCTCGATCGGGCAGATGCGTCCGTAGTGAGTCGTGTGAACGTCTCGAACCTCGAAGCCCGCGCGCTCCCGGGTCAGGCCGCCCGGTCCCAGCGCCGAGAGACGACGCTTGTGGGTGACCTCGCTGAGCGGGTTCGTCTGGTCCATGAACTGGGAGAGCTGACTCGAGCCGAAGTACTCTTTGACGACGGCACTGACCGGCTTCGCGTTGATCAAGTCGTGCGGCATGAGCGTCTCAATCTCTTGAGACATGTTCATGCGCTCCTTGATGGCGCGCTCCATGCGAACCAGACCGATGCGATACTGATTCTCCATCAGCTCGCCGACGGCGCGCACTCGACGATTGCCGAGGTGGTCGATGTCGTCGACCGAGCCGCGTCCGTTCTTGAGGTCGATGAGATGCTTGACCGTGTCGAGAATGTCCGTGTTGGTCAGGACCGTGTGATCGAGCGCGGGTTTGTCCTCTTCTTCGGTATCCTTGTAGAACTTGTAGTTCAGCTTGAGGCGACCCACCTGGCTGAGGTCGTACCGCTCCGGATTGAAGAAGAGGTTGTTGAAGAGATTGCGAGCCGTCTCGAGCGTGGGCGGGTCGCCGGGGCGAAGACGACGGTAGATCTCGAGGATGCCCTCGTCCTGCGACTGCACCTTGTCGACCAGGAGCGTGTCGCGCAGGTAGCTTCCGACGTTCAGACCGTCGATGAAGAGCACCTTGAACTCGTTGACCCCGGCCTCGCGAAGCGCTTCGATTCGCGCTTCGGTGACCTCCTCGTTGACGGCGAGAAGGATCTCGCCGGTGTCCTCGTCGATGACGTCTTCCGCTGCGACCTTGCCGATGACCTCGGTGAAATCGATGGGCAGGTAGTCGAGGCCCGCAGACTTGAGCTTGCGAATCGCGGCGCGCGTGAATTTACGGTTCTTGCGAACGAGAACGTCGTCACCGACGGCGATGTCGTGTGTCGCTCGCTGTCCTGGAAGGAGCTCGTACTCGATCGACTTCGCGTATTGCTCCTGCCCGAGGATGTAGATCGTTTCGGTGTCGTAGTAGTAGTTCAGGAGCTGCTGGGTGTTGTACCCGAGCGCCTTGAGGAGCACCGTAGCCGGCATCTTTCGGCGACGGTCGATGCGGACGTAGAGAAGGTCCTTCGGATCGAACTCGAAGTCGAGCCACGAGCCCCGGTAAGGAATGATTCGAGCCTGATAGAGAAGCTTGCCCGAGGAGTGGGTCTTGCCGCGATCGTGATCGAAGAAGACGCCAGGGCTTCGGTGAAGCTGGCTGACGACGACGCGTTCGGTGCCGTTGATGATGAACGTACCGTTGACCGTCATCAGCGGGATCTCGCCGAAGTAGACCTCCTGCTCCTTGATGTCCCGCACGGCACGCTCGGTGCTGTCACCGCCGGTGTCGTAGATGATGAGTTGGATCGTCACTTTGATCGGCGCGGCGTAGGTCATCCCACGCTGCCGACACTCATCCACATCGTACTTCGGACGCTCGAGCGTGTACCCGCTGAACACGAGCTCGCTCGTTCCGTTGAAGTCACGAATGGGGAAGACGCTGTCGAACACGCCTTGAAGGCCGATGTTCTCGCGTTCATCCCGCGGAATGTCTGTCTGAAGAAATTTGTCGTACGAGCGCTTTTGAATGTCGATCAAATTCGGGATCTCGAGGATGTGCTCGATCTTCCCGAAGGAGTGTCGCATTCGAAAGTTCGTCTGAATCGTCGCCGCCATGAGAGAGACTCCTACCGAACCACTGCTACTGGAACCCTAAAGCCAAGAATTAAGAGACACGTGCGCGACAAGGAGACCCTTCGGCCTCCCGCCGCGATGCGGAAAGTCGTGAATGGTGTGCTGCGCGTACCGGTGCTGCCCCGGCCGGGAACTTAACCCGGTCGGGCCCGCGTGCCAAGTCCCGGCACCGGGCTCCGAAACGTAACCCCATAGGGCTACTTGACGGTGACCTTCGCGCCCGCTTCTTCGAGCTTCTTCTTGATTTCCTCGGCCTCTTCCTTGGAAACGGCCTCTTTCACGACTTTGGGAGCTGCCTCGACGAGGGCCTTGGCGTCTGCCAGCCCGAGCTGAGTAATCTCGCGGATGGCCTTGATCACGTTGATCTTCTTGCCACCGGCCTCGCTCAGCTCGACGTCGAACTCGGTCTGCTCCTCGGCCGCCTCGGCCGCTCCTCCGCCCGCGGGACCGGCAACCGCAACCGCTGCCGGTGCTGCCGAGACGCCCCACTTCTCTTCGAGCTCTTTGACCAGGTTCGCAACTTCCATGACGGTCCAGGAGCTAAGCTCTTCGACCATCTGTTCCACGTTCATATTTGCCATTTTCGACTCTCCGCTAACCGTGCGTGCCACACGGCTAAAGTTGGTGTTGGATTACTCGCCCGCCTCTTGGCGCCGCTTCGCGTCGAGCACCAGAGCGAG
>CBDUCC010000231.1:0-6373 GCA_965365555.1 uncultured Myxococcales bacterium
TCCCAGAAAGAAGTCGCTCTATGACCGTGCAGAAGAGGACCACCAAGGCGCCCGCGAAGAGGCGAAAGTCCACCGCTCCCAAGGCCAAATCCAAGTCGTCGACGAAGGCGAAGGCCTCGACGAAGAAAGCTCCCGCCAAGAAGCGCCGGGCGGCTTCGGCCAAATCGAAGACGGCCAAGAAGAAGACCATGCCAAAGGCCAAACCTGCCGCAAAGGCTCCGGAGAGTCCGATCGCGGCGCGTCTGAAGGCCGTGCCGGCGGCGAAAGCAGTGGAGACGGTGCAGACGAAGTTCCGGTCCGCGCTCCACACGAGAATCTGTGAGATGTTCGGGATCGAGTATCCGATCGTGCAGACCGGCATGGGCTGGGTTTCCGGCGCCCGCCTGACATCGGCGACCAGCGAAGCGGGGGGGCTCGGCATCCTCGCAGCCGCGACGATGACCTTTCCCGAGCTCGAGGATGCCATCCACAAGGTGCAGGAGCGCACAGACAAGCCCTTCGGCGTGAACATGCGAGCCGATCAGTCCGACGTGATGAAGCGCGTCGATCTCTTGATCCGCGAGAAGGTCAAAGTGGCGAGCTTCGCCCAGGCGCCGGGCGAGAAGGTGATCAAGACGCTCAAGGATGCCGGCGTGCTCACCATGCCGACCATTGGCGCTCGGCGTCACGCCGAGAAGGTTCAGGGCTGGGGCGTGGATGCGGTGATCGCCCAGGGCCAAGAGGGTGGCGGCCATACCGGTCAGATTCCCACCTCGATCCTCCTCCCGGACGTCGCCTCGGCGGTCGACATCCCCGTGGTCGGCGCAGGCGGTTTTCGCGACGGGCGTGGCCTGGTCGCAGCCATCGCGCTCGGCGGGTCTGGCATCGCCATGGGCACGCGCTTTTTGCTGACCAAGGAGAGCCAGGTACCCGAGCACGTCAAGCAGGTGTATCTCGCGACGAAGGCCAATGGCACCCTGGTCACCAAGGCCGTCGACGGCTACCCCCAGCGCGTCATCCGCACGGCGCTGATCGATCAACTCGAGAAGGCCAGCCCGCTGATGCGATTCCCGCGCGCGGCGCTCAACGCGCTGTCTTTGATGCGGGTTACCGGCACCTCGCTTCCCGAGCTCCTCGAAGAGGGCATTGCCATGAAGCAGAACCAGGAGCTCACCTGGTCGCAGCTGGCCATGGCCGCCAACGCGCCGATGCTAACCAAAGCGACCATGGTCGATGGAAAGATCGAAGCGGGCATCTTGCCGACCGGTCAGATCGCCGGGGTCATCGACGAGATTCCCTCGGTCGCCGAGCTGCTTCGTCGCATCATGGCCGAGGCCGACGAGACGCTCGAACGCATGGGCGCGTAGGCGAGTCGACGATGGATCTCAACTTCACCCCAAGCGAGCAAGCGTTCCGGCGCGAGTGTCGAGCCTGGCTCGAGTCCAACGCGCCCACAGAGCCCCTCCCGTCCGGCGACACCGCGGAGGGCTTCGCGCGTCACCTCGACTGGGAGCACGTGCTCTTCGATGCGGGCTGGGCGGCAGTTTCCTGGCCCAAGCAGTACGGCGGGCGAGAAGCGTCGCTCTTCGAGTGGCTGATCTTCGAAGAGGAGTACTATCGTGCCGGCGCGCCGAGTCGCGTCACACAGAACGGGATCTTTCTCCTCGCACCGACGCTCTTCGAGTTCGGAACCGAAGAGCAGAAGGAGCGAATCCTCCGGCCGATGGCGCGAGGCGACGTCACCTGGGGCCAGGCTTGGTCCGAGCCGAACGCGGGCAGCGATCTGGCGTCGCTCAAGAGTACAGCGCGTCGGGTCGATGGTGGCTGGCGGCTGAGCGGCCAAAAGACCTGGTCCACGCGCGCAGCGTTCTGCGACATGGCCTACGGGCTCTTCCGGACGGATCCGGAGCAGACTCGCCATCGCGGCCTCAGCTATTTCATGTTTCCGCTTGCCGCGGAGGGCGTCTCCGTGCGCGGCGTCGACCGCCTGGACGGCGATGAGGGCTTCGCAGAGATCTTCCTCGAAGACCTGTTCGTTCCCGACCGAGACGTAATCGGGGCCGTCGACCAAGGCTGGAAAGTCGCCATGGCTACGACCAGCTCCGAGCGGGGACTCAGCCTCCGGAGCCCGGGCCGATTCATGGCGACCGCGACTAGATTGATCGATCTCTACCACCGCTACCGGGATCGGTCGGACCCCCCGCTGCGCGATCAGGTCATTCGGGCATGGATGGACGCTCAGGCGTACCGGTGGTTCACGTTCCAGACGGTGACGCGAATGTCCGAAGGCGAATCGATCGGACCCGACTCGAGCATGAACAAGGTGTTCTGGTCCGACATGGACGTGCGGACGCATGAGACGGCGCTTGCGCTCATCGGCGAGGCGCTCGAGCTCGACGAGGGGTCGGCCTCGGCCGTGGACGACGGACATTGGATGAAAGCGTTTCAGTTCGCGCTCGCCGGTCCGATCTATGCAGGCACGAACGAGATCCAGCGAAACATCATCTCCGAGCGGGTGCTCGGACTGCCGCGAAAGTAGTCGATGCGTTTCGCCTTCACCGACGATCAGAAGATGCTTCGCGACACGGTTCGCGAGGTGCTTCAGCGCGAGTGCCCACCCGATGTCGTACGAGCTGCATGGGACGGGCATGGCGATGGAGTGGACGAGGTCTGGAAGACTCTGGCGGACACCGGCGTCATCGGAATGACTGCTTCGGAGCAAGCAGGCGGGATGGGGATGGCCGAGCTCGATGTCCTGCTTCCGCTCGAGGAGTCCGGCTACGCCGCTTTGCCGGGGCCGCTCGTCGACACGGTCGCGGTCGGCATTCCGCTCCTCGAGGCCGCGGGTACGGCGGCCCAATGCGAACGATGGCTTGGCCGAGCCGCATCCGGGGAGGTCAAAATCGCCGTCGCCTTCGAGGATCAGGACATCGTCCCGCACGTAGGGTCGGCGCAGCTCTTGATTGCCGAGCGTGCCGGCGTCGGTTTCTGTGTGCCGATCGAAGAGGTGGCCGTGACGCCCGAGACGTCCGTCGACCGGACACGTCAGCTCGGTCGCGTCCAGTTCGAGACGAGCGCCGCCTACCGAATGCGAGACGACGCAGACCTTTCGGCGCTCCTCGCGCTAGCCAAAGAGCGGGCGGCCCTCGCCACCGCTGCGCAGCTCGTGGGACTTTCCCGACGGATGCTCGACATGACGGTCCAGTACGCCAAGGATCGGGAGCAGTTCGGCAAGCCGATCGGCGCGCAACAGGCGGTCAAGCACCGCTTGGCCGATGCGTTGATCGAACAGGAGTTCGCGAGACCTCTGGTGTATCGAGCTGGTTGGAGCCTGGCGACCGGGGCCGATGGCGTCGAGGTCGCCGTCTCGCTGGCAAAGATTTATGCAGGGGAGGCTGCAAAGTTCGTCGCCAAACAGGCGCTTCAGGTGCACGGTGCGATCGGCTACACGATCGAATGCGACCTGCATATGTGGATGAAACGCGCATGGGCGCTCTCCGCCGCCCACGGAGATGCAGCAAAACACCGGGAACGAGTAGGGCGGCACATCCTTTGAGTCCGGGTGGACGCCTTGCGAGGCCACCCGCGTCCCTTTAGACATTACGCCATAGCGAGGTTCAGATGCCGGAAGCATACATTGTCGAAGCAGTTCGTTCGCCCGTTGGAAAGAAGCGCGGCGGACTGAGCCAGGTCCATTCCGCCGATCTCGGCGCGCACGCCATCATGGGTCTCATCGAGCGCACCGGCATCGACCCCGGCGTCGTCGATGACGTCGTCTTTGGCTGCGTAGACTCCGTCGCCACGCAAGCCGGGGACATCGCACGCACCTGTTGGCTTGCCGCCGGATACCCGGAGCACGTCCCCGGCGTCACCGTCGATCGGCAGTGTGGTTCTTCGCAGCAGGCGGTTCACTTTGCTGCGCAGGGCGTCATGAGTGGTACGCAGGACGTGGTCGTCGCCGGAGGTGTGCAGAACATGAGCATGATTCCGATCGGCGCTTCGATGCTTGCGGGCAAGGAGCTCGGCATTCCCGATCCCTTTTCGACCTCCGTCGGATGGACCGAGCGCTACGGCGACCGACCCGTCAATCAGTTCTACGGCGCCGAGATGATCGCCAAGCAATGGGATCTCTCCCGCGAGGAGCTCGAGAAGTTCGCTTTCGAGAGCCACCAGCGGGCGATCCAGGCCCAGAAAGAGGGCCGATTCGACCGGGAGATCATTCCGTTCGGTGAGGTCAAGGCGGACGAGGGGCCACGCGCCGACACGACCCTCGAGAAGATGGCCGCGCTTCCGGTTCTCATGGATGGAGGCCGCTTGACGGCTGCAGTGGCAAGCCAGATTTCCGACGGCTCCGCTGCGCTTCTGATCGTTTCGAAGAAGGCGCTCGACGAGTACGGCCTCAAGGCGCGCGCCCGGATCCACCACCTGAGCGTTCGGGGCGAAGACCCGATTCGCATGCTCTCCGCGCCGATCCCGGCGACGAAGTACGCGCTCGAGAAGAGCGGAATGAGCCTCGACGACATCGACCTGGTCGAGATTAACGAGGCGTTCGCGCCGGTGGTATGTGCATGGGCGAAGGAGCTCGATGCCGACCTCGAGAAGGTGAACGTCAACGGCGGAGCGATCGCGCTCGGCCACCCGCTTGGTGCCACTGGCGCGAAGCTGATGACGACGCTCCTTCATGAGCTCGAGCGCACCGGCGGCCGCTACGGTCTGCAGACGATGTGCGAGGGCGGTGGTCAGGCCAACGTGACCATCATCGAGCGACTCGACTGAGCGTTCGTTCACCTGGCGGCCCGATCGTCGCACCCCTGGCTCGCGGAATGTGACGTTCCGCACAACCCGGCGACTCTAAGTCGACATGCAGTGCTGCGGTCGGCATCATGAGAGGTCCAAGCCGGCATGAAATCCAAGCTTCGAAAGCACGGGTCCCATCCACCGCCGCCGCGCAAGCACTCGGAGGTGCGACCCTCGGTATGCGCCGATGAGCGTCGCCATGCGGACCGCTGGGCCTCGGACGCGCGCGTCGAGATTCTCGCGCCCGTCCAAGCCGACGCCGCGGCGCTCGATGTGAGCGCGACGGGGCTCCAGGTCGTGCTCGACGGATGGCTTTCCACGGGCTCCATTTGCGAGCTTCGAATCACGACCCACAGCGGTCGCGAGATCTTCAAGCGCGCCCGCGTGATCTGGGCTCGCCGGGTGGGAGACGAATGTGTGGCCGGCCTTCAACTGGTCGGCTCCATCGCCCCTCCGTCCCCGGCCGAGTAAACGCGCACAAGGTTTTCCGTTCGTTTTTTCGCCTCCGCCCGCGGAGCCGCCTTGACGGCGAGCGCTGAGCAAAATAGAACACGTTTCACTTCTTTTTGACTCCAGCACGACCCCGACCGGGAGGTGGATATGGCCAAAGTAGCCAGCACAGCAGAGTACTTCGACACGCTCGCAGATCGTTTCTTGCCCGATCAGGCGCAAGGCGTGAATGCCCAGATCCAGTACACACTCAGCGGCGATGGTGGCGGCGAGTGGACCATCACGATCGAGAACGGCGAGTTCAAGGGAGTCACGGCAGGCGGCGTCGACAAGCCCACGCTGAACGTGATGATGGACGCCGCAAAGTTCGTCGACATGGCAAACGGCGATCTGGACGGTCGCAAGGCTTTCCTGACTCGCAAGCTCAAGGTGAAGGGCAACATCGCTCTCGCCCAGAAGATGCAGAAGTTCTTTCCCCAGGGCTGATCAACGAAACACGGGGCATCCATGAGCGAGATCCTATCGGCGCCGTACGTTCTCGAATACACGTACACCCGAAGCACGGGCCCGGTTGTCGGGCGCTTTCTCGAGAACCTGCGCTACGAGGTTCTCGAGGGCGTCAAGACGAGCGACGGGCGCGTCCTGTGCCCGCCTCTCGAATACGATGAGACCGGTGAACCGACGACCGGCGAGTTCGTTCCTTTGCGACCTTCGGGCACGGTGAAATCTTGGTCATGGGTGGAAACACCTCGAACCACGCACCCGTTCGACCGTCCGTTCGCTTGGGCTCTGATCCAAATCGACGGCACCGACAACGCCATGGTGCACGCCGTCGATGCGGGTACGCCCAAGCGAATGCAGACGGGAATGCGCGTTCGTCTTCGTTGGGCGGACGAGAAGAACGGCACGATTCGAGACATCGCTTGCTTCGAGCCCATGCTCCCGTACACGCCGAGTCCGACCCGCCTCGAGTACGAGGTGAAGCCGGGGAAGCACTACTCCGCCTACCTTCGCGGTCTCGAGCAGGGCAAGATCATCGGCGGTCGAGATCCAGAGAGCGGAAAGGTCTACGTTCCGCCTCGGGCTGCTGACCCGATCACCGGCAATCCCACCGACGAGTACGTCGAGGTCGCTCAAGAGGGTGTCC
>CBDUCC010000232.1:0-6360 GCA_965365555.1 uncultured Myxococcales bacterium
CCGCCGAGTCGACCCCGAACCCAGCCCTCGGCCGTTCGCGCGATCAGCCCCGTGCGGAACGCAAGCCAGCCCAGAAGAGCGAGGAGGATGAAGCTGATCAGGAACCACATGCCGACACCCGTTCCTAGTGCCAAGAAGGGTCTAGAACAAAGCAGCGGGTCCGCGGTAGAGTTCACGACATGACCGATTCGGCCTGACTTCTGTCCAGAAACCGTCTAGAAGATGTCGAGGTCTTGTCAAGGAGTAGCTCCGGTTGCATAACCAAGGAGCGCACGCAGCGGGATGAGGAAAGTGTATGACATAGGGGTGTTGGGGAGCGGCCCTGCCGCGCTCGCGGTCGCGGCGGCCTGCGCTCGCGCGGGCGCTTCGGTGACCGTGCTCGCGCCGCAACCGGACGCGCCCTGGGTCTCGAACTACTGCGCCTGGCAGGACGAGTTACCCCCGAACCTGGGTCGGCACGTCGAGCAACGCTGGCGGAGGGCCCTGGTGGCCACCGACCACGGGGAGCATCACCTCGAACGCTCCTACGTGAAGCTCGACAGCCATGCGCTGCGTGAGGCGTTCCGCGAGGATCTCCTCTGCGGGCGCGCCCGCTTCGTTGCCGACCTCGCCACGAGCATCACCCACGGTCCGGAGATCTCGACGATTCACACCGCCGGCGGGGCGACCGAGCGGGTTCGTGTCGTCATCGACGGGAGCGGGGCCCGGAGCCCGTTCGTCAAGCGGCCGAAGCGCCGCGATCCGGCGTTTCAGGTCGCCTACGGGCTTCTCTTGCATGCCCCCGCTCACCAGTTCGAGCTCGACCGGGCAGTGCTGATGGACTTCCGGCCGGCGGCGGCCGGCCAGGGCGGGCCGCCCACGTTCCTCTACGCTCTGCCCATTGGCGAGGATCGGCTGTTCCTGGAAGAGACTTCGCTTGTGAACCGGCCGGGTGTTCCAATGGCTCTTCTTCGCAGTCGCCTCGAGACGCGTCTCCAGACGCTCGGTCTATCGCGCGCGCCGCAGCTCGACGAGGAGCAGTGTCGCATCGCGATGGGGCTCGCGCTCCCAGCTCGGGAGCAAGGGGTGGTCCCGTTCGGTGCAGCAGCGTCGATGGTCCACCCGGCGACGGGTTACTCTGTCGCGCATGCGCTTCGGAAAGCGGAGCCGGTCGCTCAGGCCGTGGTCAACGCGCTTCGTGCAGATGGCCACTCCGCAGCCATCGATGCCGGGAACCGGACCGTCTGGCCTGCCGCGGACCGCGCCGCATGGGAGCTCTACGGCCTCGGACTCGAGAGTCTCCTCAACATGGACGCGCGCCGGACCAGCGCGTTCTTCGATGGCTTTTTCGATCTGCCGCAGGCCGATTGGTCGGGTTTCCTCGGCGGTCTTCTCGGCCCTCGCCAGGTGGCAGGCATCATGACCCGCGTCCTTCGCAACGTACCCTCGTCGGTGCGCTGGGGCCTCGTCCGCACGAGCTTGTCTTTCGGCGCTGCCCCTCTTGCGCAGACCTTTCTTCAACCAGAGACCCCATGAATACAGCCATACGAACTGCCCATCCTGCGTTGCAGCCCGCGAAAGCGATCGCCGCGACCCTGCTCGACCCGGTCGATGCGCTCGGTAAGGTCGAAGCCCGAATGAAAGCCCTGGTGGGCGATCGGGCGGCGGACCCCGGTGCAAGGATGGTGCGAGAGCACCTGGACACCGGCGGTAAGCGGCTGCGGGCGCGTTTGGCGCTTGCTTCCTGCCAGGCGCTCGGCGGGCGTGCCGACGACGCCGTCGACTGGGCTGCCGCCGTCGAGCTTCTGCACAACGCATCGCTCGTGCATGACGACATCCAGGACGGGGACCCGACCCGCCGGGGCCAGCCCGCCCTTTGGGCTCGCTACGGAGCGCCGCAAGCGATCAATGCGGGTGACCTCCTTCTCATGCTTCCGTTTCGGGCTCTCGCGAGCTATCCCGCCGAGGCCCAATCGGCCCTGGTGCAAATCCTCGCCGAGTACGCCGAGAGCACCGTGCGAGGACAGATTCGCGAGCTCACGCTCAGCGCATCCCCGGACAAGGGTTGGGGCGACTACTTCGCAGCGGTCTCGGGCAAGACCGGCACGCTCTTTGCGCTTCCGGTGCATGGCGGAGCGGAGCTCGCCGGCTTGGTCGACGAGGACGCGCGGGAGCTCGCCTCGGCGTTCAGCTCGATCGGCGTGCTCTACCAGCTCCAGGACGACCTGCTCGATCTCTTCGAGTCAAAGGGCCGCGACACCCGCGGCAGCGACATCTACGGAGGCCGGCTGAGCGCCGTCGTTCTCACCCACCTCGATCTCCACCCCGGGGATTCGGAATTTCTTTTCTCCGTGCTCGAAAAGCCGCGCGGACGAACCAGCAGCTTGGAAGTGGATGCGACCGTCGAACGTTTCATCGACGCGGGCGCCGCAAGTCAGCTTCTCTCGCGTATCGAACACCTCGCCTCGGAGCTTCTCGCTTCCGAGGCGCTTCGATACTCGGAAGACATCCACTCCTTGGCGAAGGCGCTCGTCGCTCGCGTCATGGCTCCTCTCGAGGCCATGAAAGGAGGCCTTCATGTCTAAGCGAGCAGTCGTCATCGGAGCCGGGTTCGGCGGACTGGCAGCAGCCGCTCGTCTTCGCGCCATGGGTCACCCGGTTACTCTGGTCGAAGCAGGTGACCAACCCGGCGGCCGTGGCCGCGCCTTCGAGCGTGACGGTTTTCATTTTGACGCCGGACCCACCGTGATCACCGCTCCCTACCTCTTCGACGAGCTCTTCGAGCTGTTCGGCAAGGACAGCCGGGACTACTTCACCCTGACGCCCGTGGATCCGTTCTATCGGGTCGCCTTCCCGGACGGCCGGTACTTCGACTATGTCGGCGACGACGAGCGACTCTTCCAGGAGATCGCCAAGTTCAACCCCGACGACGTCGAGGGATACAAGAAGCTGGTCGAGCACTCGAAGCGTATCTTCGATGTCGGCTACACCGAGCTCGTCGATGCTGACTTCTCGCGCTTCGGCGACATGATGAAGATCGTACCCGACCTCATTCGCCTTCGCGCTTACCGAAGCCTCTACGGCCTGGTGGCACACTACATCAAAGACGACTCCCTTCGTCAGGTCTTCACCTTCCAACCGCTGCTGATCGGAGGCAATCCCTTCCGAGCGCCTGGCATCTACCTGCTCATCCATTGGCTCGAGCGAAAGTGGGGCGTTCACTTCGCCATGGGTGGAACGACCTCGATCGTTCGAGGACTCACCCAGCTCCTGCAAGAGGTCGGCGTCGACATCCGCTTGAACGCGCCGGTCGAACGGATCGAAACCAAGAACGGGCGGGCGACGGGCGTCATGCTCGCCGACGGCACCTTTCTCGATTCCGACATCGTGGTCTCCAATGCGGATCCAGCGACCGTATATACTAAGCTCATCGACGCATCCGCTCGCAAGAAGCACAGCGACGCCGCCATCGCGCGCAAGAAGTACTCGATGAGCCTGTTCGTTGGCTACTTCGGCACGAATAAGACCTATCCGGATCTCGCGCACCATTCGATCCTCCTCGGCCCACGCTACAAGGGCCTACTCACGGACATCTTCGATCGGAAGAAGCTCACCGATGACTTCTCCCTCTACCTGCACGCGCCGACCCGGACGGATCCGAGCCTTGCGCCTCCCGGCGGCGAGAGTTTTTACGTGCTTTCACCGGTTCCCAACCAACTCAGCGGAATCGACTGGTCTGTCGAAGGTCCTCGGTACATGGATCGAATCCTCGATGCGCTCGATGCCGAACACCTTCCTGGCCTCCGCGACAACCTCGCGACGCAGTTTCACGTCGACCCTCGGTACTTCGAGGGCGACCTACGTTCCTATCGTGGGGCGGCCTTCGGGCTCGAGCCCACTCTGCGGCAATCGGCTTGGTTTCGGTTCCACAACAAGAGCGAGGATGTCGCCGGCCTCTACTTCGTCGGGGCTGGCGTTCACCCGGGCGCTGGGCTCCCGGGCGTTCTTTCTTCCGCGAAGGTTCTCGAGCGCGTGGTGCCGCAGCCCGAGGCCAGCAGCAGACTCCTTCCGGCGCCAAAGGCGGTGACAGCATGACGCAGGACGAGCAGCAGGCGCGCGAGGTGACCCAGTGGCAGTTGCTGACCTTCCGCGCGAGGTCGTTTCGCTGGGCCTCGGCCCTCCTCACTGCCGCCCAACGCCGGAAAGTCGCAGCGCTCTACGCGTTTTGCCGCGCGGTCGACGATCTTGCAGACGCGGACTGGGTCACACCGGAGGCGCAGGCCGACCTAGAGAGTCTGCTCACCGCGCTCGAGGCCGAGCCGAACGGAGAGGCACTTTGGCCAGAGACATACCTCTGGTTTCGTGACCTCTGCATCGAATGTGAGATCGACTTCGGCATCGTTCGCCAGCTTCTGCTCGGCATGCTCTCCGACCTCGGCGTCGTTCGCATCCAGTCCGATTCCGAGCTGGTTCGCTACTGCTACCGTGCGGCCGGCACCGTGGGACTCATGATGTGCTCGGTCCTCGGGGTCCGCGATAGGCTCGCGCTTCGTCACGCGATCGACCTTGGCATTGCCATGCAGCTCACCAACATCTCCCGCGATGTGCTCGAAGACGCCGAAGCACACCGGGTCTACCTTCCGGCCGACCGGCTCGAAGGGTACGGGGTCAGCCCCGAGGACTTGCTCGACGGATCCGCCGACCCGCAGTCGGTCAGTGTCGCGGTGAGTGACGTTCTGGCGCTCGCGGAGCGCTACTACGAAAGCGGAGACGCAGGCATGCGCTATCTTCCCGCCCGCGCGCGATGGGCGATCCTGGTCGCCAGTCGCCTCTACCGCGGCATCGGCCGCCGCCTTCGCCGGCGCCGGCAAAGCAATCCGCTACTCGGCCGCGTCGTCGTACCCTGGTACGCAAAGCTCGGACTCGTTGCCTCGGCCACTCTGAGTTGGGTTCGGATCACGCTCATTCCCCCGAAGACCCGTCCGGTGCTTCCATACCGTGACTATCTGAGAGCCGTCCAGGGACCACCGAAGGATTCTGTCGTAGACAGCGGCCCGGTAATCGCCTCGGACGGTGCGCAACCCATGGCACCCCGACGGTCGATGCTCTAGAACCGACAGAGCATGACCTGGGATACTCTCATCGAGGGAGCGCTCGTGTTCGATGGTCAGGGTGGGCCTCCTGCGCACCGTGACGTCGCGATTCAGAACGGCCGAATCGTCGAGCTCGGCGAGAGCCTCGATCCGAGCAACGCGACCGAGGTCGTCGATGCGACGGGCCGGTGGCTGACTCCCGGGCTCTGGGACATCCACACGCACCTCGATCTCGAGGTGGAGCTCGACCCGGCGTTGAGCGAGGTGGTGCGCCACGGAACCACGACCGCCGTCGTCGCCAACTGTTCGATCGGCGTCCCGTTCGGTCGACAGAACGAGGACGGTCACGATCCGGTCGTTTCCTGCTTCGCGCGGGTAGAGAACATCCCGAAGAGTGTCCTACGCCGTGTGGCCGACCGAATCACCTGGGAAGACCCCAAGGGCTACCTCGATCATTTCGAGACGATGCCCCTGGGCGCCAACATCGTCCCCATGATTCCCCACTCGATGCTGCGCATCGAAGCGATGGGCCTCGACCGCGCGATCAGCGAGGCGCCAACCGAAGAAGACCTCGCCAAGATGGAGTCGATTCTCGATCAAGCGATGCAAGACGGCTACGCGGGCTTCTCGACGGACATGCTGCCGTTCCACTACCTCTCGGACGACCCGCATCGCGAGATTCGCATTCCCGCGAACCACGCGCCGTTCAGCGAGGTGAAGCGCCTGACGAACGTGGTCCGCAAACACGGGCGCGTTTGGCAGGCGACGCCCGAGAAGGACAAGCCGCACAACGTCGTTCGCTGGTTCATGCTCAGCAGCGGCAGGTTCTTCGGCAAGCCCCTCAAAGTCACGGCCGTGGCCGCGCTCGACGTGGTGACCAATCGTTCGCCCGCCCGCCTCGGGGTCGCGATGACCCGCATCATCAACTCGCCCTTGGTCGACGGTCATTTCCGGCTTCAAGCTTTGGCGGCGCCGTTCCGCGTCTACGCGGACGGCATGATCACGCCGCTCGCCGAGGAAAACCCGGTTCTCCGAGAGCTCAACGCCATCGACCTCGTCGATCGGGAAGCCCGCATGGCGCTCCTGAACGACCCCGAGTACTGCGCCCGTTTCCGCAAGATGTGGAATCACGACAAGAAGGGGCTCTCCATCGGCCGCCTCAAGCGTTGGCTCCGGGTGATGGACGACAGCTTCAGCCGCGACCTCGAGGACATGGTCATGACGGAGCGGCCGGTCCCGGTCTGGGAGGGCGAGGCCCTGCGCGACGTCTACGATCGGCTCCTCGACT
>CBDUCC010000233.1:0-6342 GCA_965365555.1 uncultured Myxococcales bacterium
GATCAGGCCGGAGACCCTGCCGGAGCGGCGGGCGGAGATCGACGGAGACTTCACCTTCCTCTTGGAGCGAGGGCTGCCGCCGCAGCTCTTCTAAGCGGCATGGCAGTTCATCGACGTTTGCGCGGCCGGGTTCGGGCGATTGGTCGCGGCGGTGACGGCGTCGTCGAGACCGAGGAGGGCGTCGTTCTGGTCCCCGGCGTCCTTCCGGAGGAAGCGGTCGAGCTCGAGCTCCTGGCGTCGAAGCGTGGAGCGGCTCGCGGTCGTCTTCGGAAGGTCGAGGCGCCGTCTCCTCGACGTGTCGACCCGCCCTGTACGTACGCCTCGCGTTGCGGTGGGTGTCCACTGATGATCGCCGATTCGGAGCTTCAGGGGCAGGTGAAGCTCGGCTTCCTCCTCGATGCCTGTCGTGGTCTCCCCGGCGCGGACCAGGTCGAGGCCCGATGGATCTCCTCGCCGCGCGCGTTGGGATACCGGCGGCGTGCCCGCTTCGCCTGGCACAACGATGAGCTCGGCTACCGCGCACTGCATTCGAAGCGAGTCGCGGAGATCGAGGAGTGCATCGTCCTCGAGGATCCTCTTCGCGCAGCGTGGGCGGCGCTTCGGAACGACCTCCGGGGCCAACTGCGCGGAGGCGGCGAGATCCAGTTGGAACGCACGCGCGACGGCCGCGTGGTCGTCGCGTTGACAACGCAGGATCAGCAGGACCCGGCGCTCTTCGCAGCATGCGAGTCCCTGACCTCCGCGACCTGCGTGGCTGGAGTGACGCTTCGGACGGCGGAGTCGGTGGCGGCCGCATCCTGGGGCGAGACGGAGCTGGTGCTTGGGGAAGCAGCCGACGCGCTCCGAGGACCGTCCGGAAGCTTCTCCCAGGCCAACGACGGCATCAACTGCTCGCTGGTCGAGCATGTCGTCGAGCTTGCTGAGCCCACAGGCTCGCGCGTGTTGGAGCTCCATGCGGGGCTCGGCAACTTCACGGTGGCGCTGGCTGCGGCCGCCCCGGCTGCACTCGTGGCGGTCGAGCAGGACGCGAAGGCGGTCAGTGCCTGCCAGCAGAACTTGCATCGCCGAGGCCTCGACGCCCGCGTCACGATCGGCGACGCCAACATGCCTCCGAAGGGCCGCTACGACGTGGTCGTCCTGGACCCGCCTCGGCAGGGTGCTCGTGAGCTCTTCGAGCAAAGCAATGCGTTTCCGGGGCCGAAACGGATCGTCTATGTATCCTGCGATACCGCGACACTCGGCCGGGACCTTCGGCTCGCGGTGCGATTCGGATACCGAATCGATCGGATCATCGGCTTCGACATGTTTCCTCAGACCGCGCACTTGGAGTCGCTCGTCCGTTTGGTCCGTGACTGAACGAAGGGCTGTGATTGCCGGGGCTTGCGCCCGGCGCTAGCTTCCCGACACGCATGCGTTGTCCCTATTGCGGCACTTTGGAAAACCGAGTGATCGACTCCCGCCTCTCGCAGGCCGGGGAGGTCACCCGGCGAAGGCGTGAGTGTGAGCACTGCGGGCGGCGGTACACGACCTACGAGAGGGTCGAGCAGACCCTGCCGCTGATCCTGAAGAACGACGGACGCCGTCAGCCGTACGATCGGGACAAGCTCCATGCGGGTCTTCGCCGCGCCTGTGTGAAGCGACCGGTTTCCGCAGAGGCCCTCGAGCGCTTCCTTCATCAGGTCGAGCGCTGGCTCGTGGAGACGGGGGAGTCGGAAGTGACCTCGGCACGCCTGGGAGAGCACGTCCTGCACGAGCTGCGTGGCCTCGACCCGGTGGCGTACGTGCGCTTCGCCAGCGTCTACCGCGACTTCCAGGATGTCGGTGAATTCGTCGACGAGCTCAACAGGCTCAAGGACTGACATGGCATCCGATCGCGAACGCGAAGTCATGGCTCTGGCCATCGCCGAGGCGAGGCGGGGGCGCACCAGCCCGAATCCACGCGTCGGTGCAGTGCTGGTTCGTGACGGCGCGATCCTGGCGACGGGCTTTCACGAAAGGGCAGGGGCGCCTCATGCCGAGGTCGACGCCATCGCCAAGGCCACCGGCTCGCTCGATGGCGCCACCCTGTACGTGACGCTCGAGCCCTGCAACCACCACGGCCGGACGGGTCCGTGCACCGAAGCCATCCTCGACGCCGGCATCCGACATGTCGTCATCGGAGCCCGCGACCCGGCGCCTCACGTGCCCGGTGCGATCGAAAGACTTCGAAGCGCAGGCGTCCACGTCGAGGTGGGACTGCTCGAGGAGGAATGCAACGCGCTCGTCGCTGACTTCGCGAAGCACATTCGAACCGGATTGCCTTTCGTGACGCTCAAAGCCGCCATCACACTGGACGGCAAGATCGCGACGCGCAGTGGCGATTCGAAGTGGATCACGGGCGAGGCGGCCCGCACCGAAGCACACCGCCTTCGCGCGAATGCGGATGCGATTCTCGTTGGCGTATCCACCGTTCTTTGCGACGATCCCTCACTCACGGTTCGCCACGTGGAAGGGCGAGACCCCTTGCGTGTCGTGCTCGACGCGGACCTCCGAACGCCCCCTTCGGCGGCGGTGCTGGACCCAGCCGGCGATTCCGAAGCCGACACGCTGATCATTCACGCCGACGATCTGCCCTCCGAGGCGCGAAAGGCGCCGGGCGGGAGCGGCGTCGAGCTCGCCGGGGTACCTCGCGACCGGCGAGGCGTGGACCTCAGCGCGGGGCTCGAGCTGCTCGGTTCCCGGAACGTCATGGGCCTCCTCGTCGAAGGTGGCGCACGCGTACATGGCAGCTTCTTGGATCTCGGCCTGGCCGATCGCGCGGCCTTGTTCATCGCGCCCAAAATCCTCGGAAGTACGGACGCGCCTTCGTTCGCTTCGGGTACGGAGATCGAGTCGATCTCGGACGCGAAGCGATTGGTCCGGACACGAATGCAAAGATTCGACCCGGATTGGCTGATCACGGGCGACTTCGAAAGGACTCTCTAGATGTTCACTGGTTTGATTGAGCAGCTCGGCACGATCGAAGCCCTAGAACGCCGTGACGACGGACTCTCGATTCGGATCGGCTGCGCGCTTCACCCCTACGAGCTCGGGGAGTCCATTGCGGTCAACGGGACGTGCCTCACGGTGAAGTCTTTCTCGGAGGCACACTTCGATGCGGACGCTTCACTCGAGACGCTGGACAAGACGAACCTCGGCGCGCTCAGCACCGGTGACCGGGTCCACCTCGAACGCGCACTTGCACTCGGCGACCGCCTCGGCGGCCACCTGGTCAGCGGTCACATCGACGGTGTCGGTGTGCTGGCCGGGCGGGCGACCGAGGGCGATTACCTCCGAGCGACCTTCGAGGTTCCGCCTCGGCTTGCGCCGTTTCTCGCTCCGAAGGGCTCGATCACCGTCAACGGGGTCAGTCTCACCGTGAATGGGGTCCGAGGAACTCGCTTCGATGTCATGCTCGTCCCATACACCCTCGACGAAACCACGTTTGGCGAAATGCCCGAGGGGACTGCGGTGAACCTGGAGGTCGACATCCTCGCCAAGTATGTCGCCAGCCTTCTCGGCAAGCCCGGCGTCGACGCCTCGGAGCGCTGATGAATTGCAGCTTTCGCTGGAACGCGCTCCCCTTTCGCGTCATGGTGGCGGCGATATGACGAGCGCGATCGAGCGGGTCGTCGCCGCATTGGATGACATCCGCCGAGGCAAGATGGTCATTCTGGTCGACGACGAAGACCGCGAAAACGAAGGCGACGTTTGCATGGCAGCCGAGATGGCCGACGCGCAAACGATCAACTTCATGGCGCGACACGCTCGTGGGCTCATCTGCCTGAGCCTAACCGAAGATCGGATCCGCCAACTCGACCTGCCAATGATGGTCGACGACAACCGTTCCTCGCGCTCGACGGCGTTCACGATCTCCATCGAGGCTCGCGAGGGCGTCACGACTGGAATCAGTGCGGCCGACCGTGCCCACACGATACTCACGGCGGTCGCGGACGACGCGAAGCCAGCCGACCTTGTGAGTCCTGGCCACGTGTTTCCGCTCAAGGCCGTCCCCGGAGGCGTTCTTCAGCGCACGGGTCATACCGAGGGCTCCGTCGACCTGTCCCGTCTTGCGGGACTCAAGCCAGCGAGTGTGATCTGCGAGATCATGAAAGATGATGGCACCATGGCGCGGTACCCGGACCTCATCCGGTTTTCCGAAGAGCATGGCCTTCGTCTGCTCACGATCGCGGACCTCATCGAATACCGGCTCGCACGAGAACGCCTGGTTACACGAATCCGTCAAACACGGGTCGAGATGCCGACCGGACAGACCTGGACGGCCTCGGTGTACCAGCTCCAGGTGGACCACCAGCAGCAGTTCATGGCGCTCAGCTTCGGTGCGATTTCGACCCAACCAACGATGGTACGTGTCCACCGCGGAAGCGTGCTCGGCGACGCATTTCAGGTTCGCATGGGTCAACGCGTGCACATCGCAGACTGCGTGACCGCCATCGAGCGCGAGGGCAACGGCGTGATCTTGTTCCTTCCGGGCCACCCAGATCCTGAAACCGATCTCGCCTTCTATTCGAACGAGCCCATTCCGCGTCCTCCCGAAGAACCGGGAATGGTCCTTCGGGAGTACGGTTTTGGCGCTCAGGTCCTGGCGGACCTCGGGCTGCACGACCTTCGAATACTCACGAACCGACCCCGGCGCATGCCGAGCCTCGATGCCTACGGGCTGACCGTCGTCGACCAACTGAGCGTATCCCCGGGCGGAGAGCTCGGGCCGGCCACTCCGCCGAGCGGAGGGCGGCAATGAGCGCTAATCAGAACCCGCCTCTCGTCGACGTGAAGGCGCCGGAGGACGCGCGCTTCGCGATCGTTTGGTCGCGTTTCAACGTGCACGTGGTCAGCAAGCTGGTGGCCGGGGCCAAGGCCTGTTTTGAAGAGCATGGCGTCGCATCCGAGGCCACCTACGTCGTCGAGGTTCCGGGCGCATGGGAGCTGCCGTACGCGGCGAAGCAGCTCGCGTCGAGCGGCCACTTCGACGCGGTCCTGGCTCTCGGAGCGGTGATCCGCGGGGGCACCCCTCACTTCGACTACGTCTGCCAAGGCACGGCTCTCGGCCTCGGACGCGTCGCGCTCGACACGAGCGTTCCTGTCGTTTTCGGCGTTCTGACGACCGACGATGATGCCCAGGCGGATGCGCGCGCCGGTGGCGAGCACGGCAACAAGGGCCGTGACGCCGCACTCACGGCCATCGAAATGGTGCTCTTCGACCGCAAGCTGGCGAGTGATGGGATCACGACGAAAAGGGCGTGAAGCAGCGCTCCGGATGCTCTACTTCATGGACGTCTCCGGCGTGAGCGAGCGGCAGGCCGTCAAGCACTACTGGGGCCACCTCGCGGATGCGGCGGAGACCGAGGATCAGCAGGAGTTCGCGAACGACATCGTCCGATCGTTCGCGGCCCGGCGTGACGAAGTCGATGCCCTCATTCGCGATTCGAGCCACCACTGGAGACTTGAGCGGATGCCCATCGTCGATCGCAACGTACTACGAGCGGCGATCGTAGAGCTCCAAACCATGAACGACATTCCGAAGCGAGTGACTCTCAACGAAGCGGTCGAGCTCGCGAAGAGATTCGGCTCAGAGGGAAGCGGCTCGTTCGTCAACGGGGTGCTCGACCGGATCGCAACCGAGCTCGGCAAACCTTGATCGCTCACGACTTCGTCCCAGCCACGATGGAGAGCCTCGACAGGCTGCACGCCGAGCTGGTCGTCCTTCCCTTCTTCGAAGACGAGCGGCCCCTGCGAGGACCATCGGGGCTGATCGACTGGCGCTTGTGTGGAGCGATCTCTCGAAAAATTCTGGCAGGCTACATGGACGGGCGCTTCGGCGAGAAAGGCCTCCTCACGAATCCCGCACGGCTCCGAGCGGACGGGGTGCTGTGCTTCGGTCTTGGACCGAGTGAGACCTTCGACGAAGGCCGCGCCCGCACCGCCTGCAGCTCGATCGCGGAGGCCCTTCGCGAGGCACGAACGTCGAGCGTCGCGCTGGCGCTGCCGGGGCGAAGCCTCGAACGACTATCGGCGCTTCGAGCGATGCAGCTCTGGCTCGAGGCCGAGGTCGACACGGGCCAGCTCGAGGAGATCAGCATCCTCGAAGCGGCGGAAGAGCATCGCGGCCTTCGTGCCGTGGTTGACGGGCTTCGCCGGCAAGCGGAATCACCTCTCGACTGAGATCATCGCCGCCGCTTGGTCTTATTGCCGGGATGCTTCTTCGCGGGCGCCTTCTTCTTCGCGGGCGCCTTCTTCTTGGCGGGACGCTTCTTCGCGGGCGCCTTCTTCTTGGCGGGACGCTTCTTCGCGGGCGCCTTCTTC
>CBDUCC010000234.1:0-6332 GCA_965365555.1 uncultured Myxococcales bacterium
GACCGCGCAGCGGATCATTCGGGCCGCGACGCGTCCAGTCTTCGTGGCCACCGGGGACAAGCCGATTCCTCAGGCGCTCCAGCGCACCAAGTGGTTCGTCGGAACCGACTTCTCGGATTCAGCCCTGGCGGCGGTCCTCTGGGCGAAACGGGCGGCCGCGCGCGTCGACGGCGAGCTCCACGTTGCGAACGTCGTGATTCCCGCGGGCGGCGAGGACAAACCGGACGAGGAGCGGACCTGGCGTCAGGTGCTTCGCGACCAGAGCCGGATCGAAGCTGGGATGAAGCTCGCCGACTACGCGAAGGAACACGCGCCGCACGCACAAGTCCATCAAATCGTGTCGGCCGACTACGCCGCTCATGCGCTCTGTGAATCCGCCTCCGAGATTCCAGCCGACATCATGGTCGTTGGAACCCACCGCCAGAGCGTCCTCGGCCGGTTGCTGATCGGGAGCACGGCGACTCGATGCCTCGGGATCGCCCCGGTGCCTGTGCTGATGGTTCCGGAATCCGCGCGCTGAACCCAGGCCCCGGGCCTTCTTGACGGGCCCGCCTCGGTACCCTAGATCCTGAATATAGGACTTCTGCGGTCCTGTATCTAACTATCTAGAAATGCTCCGAATTTCGAAAATGACCGACTACGCCGTCGTACTGGCGACGCATCTGGCGTCCGCCGATCGACCGCAGGCCGCGCGGGACTTGGCTCTGCACACGCAAGTTCCGGAGCCCACGGCGAGCAAGGTTCTCAAGAAGCTTGCGAGGTCCGGAGTGGTCAGCTCGCAGCGCGGCGTGAAGGGCGGCTACACGCTGGCTCGTCCGGCCGCCCGGATCGGCATCCACGAAGTGATCGAAGCGATCGAGGGGCCGATCGCTGTCACCGAGTGCTCGGACGAAAGCGCCGACTCAGCCTGCGAGTACGAGACGCGCTGCGAGGTGCGAGCCAACTGGCAGCGCATCAATCATGCCGTTCAGCGAGCCCTAGCCGAGATCTCCCTCGCCGACATGGCGGTCCCTGGCACCGCAGACCTCGTTTCACTTTCGCTCTCGAGCGCCGACGCCGAGCGGCTTCGCGCCGGGATGGAGTAGCCCATGTCCACAGCCACCGAACCGATCGATGAGATCCTCAAAAAGAAGTACGACGCCGGCTTCATCACCGACATCGAGCAGGAGTATGCGCCGCCCGGTCTCAACGAGGACATCGTTGCCTTCATTTCGAAGAAGAAACAAGAACCTCAGTGGTTGCTCGACTGGAGACTGAAGGCGTACCGGCGCTGGCTCGAGATGAAGGAGCCCCGCTGGGCCAAGGTCAGCTATCCCGAGATCGACTACCAGGACATCTGTTATTATGCGGCTCCCAAGAGCAAGGATGACGCGCCGAAAAGTCTCGACGAAGTCGACCCGGAGCTTCTCGCCACCTACGAGAAGCTGGGTATCCCTCTGCACGAACGCGAGGTGCTTGCAGGTGTGGCGGTCGACGCCGTGTTCGACAGCGTCTCGGTCGCGACGACGTTTCGCTCGAAACTCTCCGAGGTCGGCGTCATCTTCATGTCGTTTTCCGAGGCCGTGCACGAGCACCCGGAGCTCGTCCGGAAGTACCTCGGGTCGGTCGTTCCTGTGTCCGACAACTTCTTCGCTGCACTCAACAGTGCCGTCTTCAGTGACGGCTCTTTCGTCTACATCCCGAAGGGCGTGCGATGCCCCATGGAGCTGTCGACCTATTTCCGCATCAACGCGGCAAATACCGGTCAGTTCGAGCGCACCCTGATCGTTGCCGAAGAGGGTAGCTATGTGAGCTACCTCGAGGGCTGCACCGCTCCCATGCGGGACGAGAACCAGCTTCACGCCGCGGTCGTCGAGCTCGTCGCGCACAAGGACGCCGAGATCAAATACTCCACCGTGCAGAACTGGTATCCCGGCGACGAGAACGGAAAGGGAGGCATCTTCAACTTCGTGACCAAGCGCGGCCTCTGTGAGGGTGAGCGCTCGAAGATCAGCTGGACTCAGGTCGAGACTGGGTCGGCGATCACATGGAAGTACCCGAGTTGCATCTTGAAGGGTGACGACTCGGTCGGCGAGTTTTACTCGGTGGCACTGAGCAATCATCGGCAGCAGGCCGATACGGGCACCAAGATGATCCACCTCGGTAAGAACACGAAATCGACAATCATCTCGAAGGGCATCAGCGCCGGACACGGACAGCAGACCTATCGCGGTGGCGTGAAGATAATGCGCGCCGCCGAGAACGCACGGAACTACACCCAGTGCGACTCGCTGCTCATCGGAGACAAGTGCGGAGCGCACACCATTCCCTATGTCGACGTTCGCAATGGCACCTCGAAGCTCGAGCACGAAGCCACGACATCGCGCATCGGCGAGGACCAGCTTTTCTACTGCCGCCAGCGAGGGCTTTCGGAGGAAGACGCAGTGAGCCTGATCGTCAACGGTTTTGCCAAGGAAGTCCTCAAGGAGTTGCCCATGGAATTTGCAGTCGAGGCGCAGAAGCTCCTCGGTGTGAGCTTGGAAGGAGCAGTCGGCTGATGTTGAAGATCGAAGACCTTCACGTCGAGGTGGATGGCAAGCCCATCCTCAAGGGGATCAGCCTCGAGATCGCGGCGGGTGAAGTGCATGCGATCATGGGGCCAAACGGCTCCGGTAAGAGCACGCTTTCGTACGTGCTTGCGGGGCGTGACGGATACGAGGTCACCAAAGGCACCGTCACCTACAAGGGCCAAGACCTGCTTGACATGGCGCCCGAGATTCGCGCCGCCGAGGGGGTGTTCCTCGGCTTCCAGTACCCGGTCGCGATTCCCGGGGTGAGTAACATCTACTTCCTGAAGGCAGCCCTCAACGCGATCCGCAAGCATCGCGGCCAGGAGCCGCTCGATGCGATCGATTTCATGAAGCTTTCCAAAGAGAAAGCCGCACTCCTGCAACTCCCCGACCAGCTCACGAAGCGCTCCGTCAACGACGGATTCAGCGGCGGCGAGAAGAAGCGGAACGAGATCTACCAGATGGCGATGTTGGAGCCCTCCCTCGCGGTGCTCGACGAAACCGACTCCGGCCTCGACATCGATGCGCTCAAGGTGGTTGCCGAAGGGGTGAACGCCCTCCGAGGGCCCGAGCGAGCGATGCTGGTCATCACCCACTATCAGCGTCTCCTCGATCACATCGTACCGGACGTCGTCCACGTGTTGATCGATGGGCGAATCGTGCGCACCGGAGACAAGAACCTCGCGAAGCAGCTCGAGAAGGACGGCTACAGCGAGGTTCGGGACGCGATCCGGCCGTGAGTGAGTCGAAGCGACAGACGCTCCTGCGCAACCTTCCCGAGACGTTCGACTCAGGCCCCGAATGGCTTCGCTCGCTGCGCGGCCGTGCGGCCCTAGCGCTTCGTGACGGCGGGCTGCCGACGCACAAGACCGAAGCCTGGCGGTTTACGCCGGTTCGTCCGGTCGTGGATACCGAGCTAGGCAGGGCCCGTACTGACACGCCCAAGCTCCTCTCGTCGCTTCCCGATGGCGTAACGGTTCGAAGCATGAAAGACGTCCTTCGGGCGGACCCAAGTCTCCTCAAAGGCAGACTCGATCTCGCAGGCCCGTCCGAGAACTTCGCCGCGCTCAACACGGCTTTGTTCGAAGACGGACTCTGGATCGACGTTGCCGACGGCGCCCACGTCGAAGTCCCCGTCGAGGTCGAGCATGCCGTCGGTGAACCGGGGGTCTCGTACCCGCGCTTGCTCGTCACCGCGGGCCAAAGTTCCGAGATTCGGCTGATCGAGACCTATGCCGGCGCGGGATCCGACCATCTCACCAACAGCGTCGTCGAAGTCGATCTGGGCCCGAACGCAACAGTTCACCACGTGCGAATCCACGAAAACGCCGGGCTTCAAGTAGGCCGAGTGGACGTGCGTCAGGCGGCCGACAGCCGGTATCGATCCACGGTCATCACGCTTGGCGGAGAGCTGCTGCGTTTCGACGTTCGATGCCTTTTGCAGGGGCGTGGCGCCGAGTGTCAGCTCGACGGCGCGTATCTCGTCGATGGCGACGACCACGTCGATCATCACACTCTGGTCGAGCACCAAGCGCCTCAGTGCAGAAGCGATCAGACCTACCGCGGCATCGCCTCCGGGAAAGGCACCGCGGTCTTCGATGGCGTCGTCGTCGTGCATCGCGACGCACAGAAGACCGAGGCTCACCAAGAGAACCGCAACCTGCTCCTTTCGGAGACGGCCACCGTACACACCAAGCCCCATCTCGAGATCGATGCCGACGATGTCGTATGCAGTCATGGCGCGACGGTCGGCGCCCTCGACGAAGACCAGCTTTTCTATCTCCGCGCGAGGGGCGTTCCCGAAGACCTCGCACACTCGATGCTCACCTTTGCGTTCCTCGAGGCGATCGTCGACCGCATTGGCGAGCAAAGTACCCGCGCACGGATGCGTGCGGCCCTCCTGGCTCGAATTCCCCGGGGTGACGAGATCGGAGACGTGACGTGACAGTCGCGCCCCAAGTGACGACCGCTTCGGAGCCGCCGTTCGACGTCGAGGCCGTGCGTGCAGACTTTCCTGCGATTCACCAGGACGTTCACGGGCAGGCACTCGTGTATCTCGACAGCGCAGCGACGACGCTCAAGCCGCGCGTAGTGATTGACGCAGTGGACGAGGTGTACGCCCGCGACTGCGCGAACATCCACCGAGCGGTTCATCTCTTGTCGCAACGAGCCACGGCCCGTTACGAGGGGGCGCGCGATAAGGTCCGCGCGTTTTTGAACGCGCGTACCAGCTCGGAGGTGATCTTCACTCGCGGCACGACCGAAGCGGTCAATCTGGTCGCGCAAAGTTACGGCCGATCCCGGCTCGCGGAGGATGACGAGGTCCTCGTCACCGAGCTCGAGCATCACTCGAACATCGTGCCCTGGCAGCTCCTCTGCCAACAGACCGGCGCCAAGCTCGTCGTGGTCCCGATTACCGAGCGTGGTGAGGTCCTCCCCGAGGACTTCGAGGCGAAGCTCAGCGAGCGTACCAAGATCGCGGCGTTCGCCCACGTATCGAACGCTCTTGGAACCGTCTTGCCAGCTCAGGAGCTCGTTCGGCTCGCCCAAGCCAAGGGCGCCATCACCGTCATCGACGGCGCACAGGCCGTTTCCCACGTCGATGTCGACGTGCAGGCGCTCGACTGCGACTTCTACGCCTTCAGCGGTCACAAGCTCTACGGCCCCACCGGAATCGGCGTTCTCTACGGCAAAGAGCGCCTGCTCGATGCGATGCCTCCCTACCAGGGCGGCGGAGACATGATTCGCTCGGTCACGTTCGAAGAGACGATCTACAACGAGCTTCCCTACAAGTTCGAGGCGGGAACACCGAACATCGCCGGGGCGATCGGGCTTGGCGCGGCGGTGGACTACTACGATTCGTTCGACCAGGCGGCCGTGCACGGGCACGAGGCCGAGCTGCTTCGCTATGCGACCGAGGCGCTCGAAACCATTCCGGGGCTCCGGGTGATCGGAACGGCCCCCGGCAAGGTCGCTGCCCTGTCGTTCTTGATGGATGCGGCACATCCGCACGACATCGGGACCATCGTGGACGCCGAAGGTGTGGCCATTCGCACGGGCCACCATTGTGCGCAGCCGGTGATGGAGCATTTCGGCATCGCCGCGACGGCTCGTGCATCCCTCGGCATGTACAACACCAAGGCTGATGTCGATGCGCTGGTTCGTTCCCTATACAAGGTGCAGGAGTTGTTTGGCTGATGGATCTTCGCGAGCTCTACCAGGAAGTGATCCTCGACCACGGAAAGAACCCGAGGAACCATCGTTTCCCCGAGCCATACAATCGCGAGGGCCGGGGCTACAACCCGCTCTGCGGTGACAAGATCACGCTGCGCCTCCAGCTCGATGGGGATACGATCAGCGACATCGGCTTTCTCGGGCAGGGATGCGCGATTTCCCAAGCGTCCTGCTCGACGATGACTGAGGCCTTGAAAGGCAAGACGCTCGCGGATGCCCAGGCGTTGTTCGGCAAGTTTCACGCGATGGTGACCAGCGACGACGGCGATTCCGATCTGGACGAGCTCGGCAAGCTTGCGGTGTT
Source organism: uncultured Myxococcales bacterium (assembly GCA_965365555.1). Taxonomy (GTDB): domain Bacteria; phylum Myxococcota_A; class Polyangia; order Polyangiales; family Houyiibacteriaceae; genus SG8-38. The sequence goes on from CBDUCC010000234.1 coordinate 6,088, forward strand.
TGCCGGAGTCCGCGAGTTCCCGATGCGGGTCAAATGCGCGACGCTCGGCTGGCACACCTTGCAGCAGGCACTCGAGCACGCCGAAGGCGAAGCAAAGACGGAGTAGAGCTGGTGAGCGACGACATCGAGAGCCTCAAGATCCACAAGATCAAGCCGCGAACCACCTCGGACCACGTGTTCTTGCCGGTTTCCGATCCTCCGCAGCAGCACGTCGAGCCGGTGAGCGAGGCCGTCGGCGGAAGCGG
>CBDUCC010000235.1:0-6304 GCA_965365555.1 uncultured Myxococcales bacterium
GCAAGCTACTGTCGACAACCGTTTCATCTTCGCCGGTAGCGACGACAAGGTCTCGACACCCGAGCAGGCGGAACGCCTTTGGGAGCACTGGGGTCAACCCGGGATTCGCTGGTTCGCAGGAGGTCATGTGAGCTTCTACTGGTCTTCCGAGGTAGCGCCGTTCGTCGACCACCGCCTGCACAAGTGCGGTTTCGCGGTGCTGGAACGGTGAGCACATCGTGCAACGGCTGACCGGGCAGGATGCGTCGTTTCTCTACATGGAGACGCCGAATGTCCACATGCACACGCTCAAGGTCGCGATCGTCGATCTACCCGTGAAGATTCCCGACAACGATCTCTTCGATCTCGTGCGCATCTCGATGGAGAGCAAGCTTCACCTCGTCCCACGGCTCCGTCTGCGTCCCGTCGAGGTGCCGGGCGGCATCCACCATCCGGTTTGGATCAACGATCCGAACTTCAACATCGGCCGGCATCTGTTCCGCACCCGCATTGCAGAGCCTGGCGGACCCCGAGAGATGGATCAGGCGATCGCAGGGATCGCGAGTACCCAACTACCGCGAGATCGGCCGCTTTGGGAGACCTGGATGCTCGAGGGCCTTGCGGACGGGGGCGTAGTGCTGGTGACGAAGATCCACCATGCGCTGGCGGACGGTGTCGCGTCGGCGACCATGCTCAGCAAGGTCATGAATCTCGAAGCCGACACCGACGACGTGCGTGCTCCTACGCCGACCTGGTATCCGGACGAGCTTCCAACTCGTACCGAGCTCATCAAGGACGCGATTCGTGAACAGCGAGAGCAGCTCGTGAGTATTGGACCATTGATTCGCCGTACGATCGAAGGGGGCATCACCGTCCTCAAGAACTTGAGAACGCGCGCAGTCGACCTTCCGTATCCGTTCGCAACACCGCGCACGGTCTTCAATCGGACTCTTTCACCGATGCGCTCGTTTGCATCGACTTCTCTTCCGCTCGGCGACCTCAAGGCCGTGAAGAACGCGGCCCGGGTGACCCTCAACGACGTCGTCTTGGCAACGGTTTCAGGCGCCTTCGACCGCTTTTTCGAGGCGCGTGGCGAGACCCTTTCCCGTCCGCTCGTCGCGAGTGTGCCGATGGCCGTTTCGAGTCCCGGAGAACGCCCTCGTCGCGAAGGCAATCGAGTGGCCAATCTCTTCACGAGTCTTTGCAGTGACGTCGCCGATCCGCTCGAACGCCTTCACACCATCCACGCGATCACGGAGCAAGCCAAAGAGGTTCAGCGCCAGCTCGGCATCGAGACTATGCTCGACTGGTCGGAGGCCGCGCCCGCGGCCGCCTATCGGTGGTTTCTCCGGGGGTACTCTCAGTCCCGCCTGGCGGACCACATGGCCCCTCCTGCGAATCTGATCGTGTCCAACGTGCGCGGCCCCGACCATCCTCTGTACGTGGCCGGCGCCCGTCTCCGCCGCCTCTATTCGGTCGGTCCTGCCGTCGAGGGCATCGGCCTCAACATCACCGGCTGGAGCTACTGCGGCGAGCTGAACCTCGCACTCATCGCCGATGCGAACGGTATTCCAGACCCCCATCCGATCACCGAAGCGCTCGGTCCGGCACTCGCCGACCTGAAGCGGGCGGCTGGCGTTTCGAGCTGAAACCATGGAACCTCTGCGGATGACCCATCCCAGCCTCGACGCCTGGCATCGCATGATCCAAGAGCGCGACGCCACGGCCCTCGACGAAGTCCTCGCCGACGATGCCGTGTTTCATTCCCCGGTGGTCCACACGCCGCAGCAGGGGAAGGCGCTCACCAAGCTGTACTTGAGCGCAGCGATCATGGTTCTTGGAAACGCCGACTTTCGGTATGTCCGCGAGGTCATCGGCGAGTCGGACGCCGTTCTCGAGTTCACCTGCGAGATCGACGGTATTCAAATCAACGGGGTCGACATGATCCACTTCGATGCGGAGGGTCGGATCGACGACTTCAAAGTGATGGTTCGACCGCTGAAGGCCGTGAACCTGCTCCATCGCCTGATGGCTCAGATGCTCGGGAGCATGAGCTAGGTCAGCGTCGAAAGCTTGTCGCGGTGCTTCGCCTGAATGGCGTTGTAGTCGTCCTGCGTGAGGCTCAAGGCTTTCGCGATTCGGCGAAGCTGGGTCTGCTCGTCGTGTTTGAGCACGTGGTCTGCGACGGCCATTTCGACGAGTACCTCGAGGACTTCGAGGCGAAGCTCCCGCTCGGCAAGCTCTCGCAGGTCGCGCGTCCAGTCGTGGTCACCGAGCAGCGCAACGTGGCTGATCTGATCGGCGAGAAGACCACAGATTGCGTCCACGCCTGCCTGGCTGAGGCCGTGAACGCGGCTCAGCTCCTTCTGAATCGTGGCTTCCTCTTGAACGGAGTAGTGCCCGTCTGCGTAGGCGATCTTCGCGAGCAGGCCGGCGACTGCAGTCACGATCCGTTTCGTTGCATCGTCTGCGTCGGTTAGATACTGCTCGACGATCTCGGAGAGGCGCTCGCGCGCTTCGGGTGGGACTCGAGTGGAAGGGTCTTTGCGTCGAAAGATCATCTCATCGGTTCATAGCGCTGTTCAGCCCGGTTTGTAGGCCACCGCGGCCGACGAGGGGCCCACGAGCGGGATGACCTCGAAACGCTCGAACCCGACTTCGCTGCACCACTCCTTGAAGTCGGCGCCGGAATAGTCGAATGCGTCGCCGAACTCGATGAGCATGTTGAGCGACATCAGCAGGCCGAACGCGTTCTCGCGACGCGCATCGTCGATCAGGGCCTCGACCACGATGAACGCACCTCCGGGGGGCAGCGAGTCATAGGCCAGGCGGATCAAGTGCTTCTTCTGCTCGAGGTTCCAGTCGTGCAGAACCATACCCATCGTGATGACATCGGCTTTGGGCAAGGGGTCCTTGAAGAAGTCGATCGCCGCTGTCGAGACACGATGCGAAAGACCAGCCGCCTCGATGAAACGCTTGGCGATCGGCTCCACCGGGGCGAGGTCGGCGCTGGTGCAGCGCATGTGCGGGTTCGCGGCTGCGACCATGCATGCAAGCTGTCCCGTCGCGCCCCCTGCATCGACCAGTGTTCGATACCTCGAGAAGTCGAAGGACTCCGCAAGCTGCTTGTAGTTGCCAGCGGAGGCACCGGCCATGGCGTTCATGAATTGCTCGAGCCGTTCGGGAGCAGCGTAGAGCTTTGCGAACACAGGTTCGCCCGTGTGCTTGATCTCGTTCTGCGGCTTTCCCGTCCTGAGCGCTTCGCCGAGGCTCCCCCAGAACCCATAGAGGCGCTCGCCGGCCATCTCGAGCAGTCCGCCGATGTATTGAGGGCTCTCCTTGTCGAGAAAGACCGCCGTCTCAGCCGTGTTCCCATAGAGGGCGTCCGGGCCATCTCCATCGCGGCGCAGGAGGCCGAGTGCCAAGAGCGCATCCGGAAAATCAGGAACGGCTCGGGGATGCAAGCCCAGACGATCGACGATTTCTGCGCCGGTCAGCTTCCCCGCCCCCAAGTGGGTGAAGAGCTCGAGCTCGACCGCAGTTAGCAGGGTTCGTGAGCCGAAGAAGCCCATACCGATCTGCATGATATGCGAAGGATCCGGAGGATTTTCTGCCATTTGGGGTCTTTCCAGACCCTTCCTACATCCCGTCGGCCACGGAGTGCAACGACGAAAGCGCTACTCGTCTTCGCTTGCGAAGAAGAACGTGCAATTGGGCAGATCCATGAATGCTTCCTGCTGCCTGCGAAGCTCGTCGATCAGCTGATCCCCCGAGCCAGAGTCCAAGAAGGCGACGACGTCGTTGCCCTGTTCCCACCAGATTTCGACCATGCCGTCGTACGGTGACTTCGTCCCACGCTCCTGGATGATCTCCAGGTTCTGTTCGACGGCGAGTGAGCGGCTCAGCGCGCAGCGTGTGCTGTTCGAGGCGCGGGCGATCGCCTTGACGGTCTTTCCGTATTCTGCCCACTGGTCAGCGAACTCCTGCTTCGAGAGTCCCTGCCTGCGGCGCACGCACTGAATGAACTTGATCATGATGACTCCTTGCCCCCATGGGAGACATCCTCATTGTCGGCAATCCAGCGCTCAGATGCCAATCGGCGTTCAGGCCTCGGAGGGTTGCCGATATCGATGAGCACCTTCTCGCGCGCGGAACGCGAGGATCCCTGCCAAGAACGACACTGGGAAGACGATCCAGCCGCTGATCAGGAGGCTGAACATGAAGGCGTTCATCCCGGCCTCGAGCGGCGAGAAGCTGAGCGCGGCGACCTCGAGCGCGAAGAGCAGATAGGTGACCAGAGCTACCAGCGCTCCTTGGCGACCGGCAAGTGGTTCGTCTGTGATCTCGCGGCGACTGCAGATCGCCGCTCCGAAGAAGACACCGGAAAAGAACGCTGCGATCACCGGAAGCACCATGTACATGAACCAGGCGTGCGCTTCGCCAATCGCCCAGGCCGTCATGGCGAACGGCACCGAAAGAACGAGTGCGGTGCGCGCCGACCAGACCCCGGCGTGCACCCGACGGCGGAGCTCCAACACCTCCCAATCGGAACCGGAATCAAGGATGGCACCTCCCGTTCGACCGCTCAGAATGCGGGCGGGTCGCGGCTTCGCGGCCGAATGTGCCAAGCTGGTGTCGATTAGCTTTGCTCTTTCTGTTGTCATTTCAGCGATCCCCGATTTTCAAACGCTACTCTTTTCGTAGCGGTTGCGCAACAAATTTTGCTACGGTAATTGTAGCGCGCATGCCAAAAGGCAAAGAATCTCAAAAAGATCGGCCGATCATGGTCCTCCTGGACAGCCTCGGCCGTCGCTGGAGCCTTAGAATCATTTGGGAATTGCAGGGTGGGCCGGCGAAGTTCCGAGCCCTGCGGAAGGCCTGCGACGGCGTCTCGCCGAGCGTGCTCAACAAACGAATCGGCGAGCTCCGCGAGTTGGGCTTCGTCGAAAAGACCGACCACGGGTACGCGCTGACCTCCGACGGGGAGTCCCTCGCGGATCGGCTCCGCAAGCTCGACCGCTGGGCTCGGCGTTGGGACAAGCGCCACCGCACCAAGTAGCGCCGCGGTCGGATCGCGTGGCCTGCCCCGGTTCGGCACTGCGCAAGCCGTCGGGATGATGCTAGCGTAGCGACGGGCTTCGGGGGATGGATTCGATCTTGGTCTCAGTACTGGTGGTTGCCACGATTCTGCTCGCGGCCAACCTGCTCGTCGCGATTGTGCTCTACCGAGGAAGGGCGCAGGAGACCGATGCAGCCGAGCTGCTGCGCTCCGAGCTTCGGGCAGCGCGCGAGGAAGCGTCGGCATCGGCGACGGCTCTGCGTGAGGAGGTCTCCCGGACCCATCAGGTTGGGACGGAAACCCTCGTCCACACGATCTCGCAGATCGGCCAATCGCAGACGACCAAGTTCCAGACGTTCACGGAGCAGCTCACGACCTTGACCGAGTCCAACCAGAGCGGGCTCAAGCACCTGCAACAGACGGTCGACGGACGGCTTCAGGAGCTTCGGAGCAGCAATGAGAAGAAGCTCGATCAGATGCGCGAGGTCGTCGACGAGAAGCTCCAGAGCACGCTGGAAAAGCGCCTCGGAGAATCGTTCAAGCTGGTCGGTGATCGTCTCGAAGCGGTCCAGAAGGGTCTCGGCGAGATGCGCAGCCTCGCGAATGGGGTCGGCGATCTGAAGAAGGTGCTGACCAACGTGAAGACCCGGGGCACCTGGGGCGAGGTTCAGCTCGGCGCGCTCCTCGATCAGATCCTCACGCCGGAGCAGTTCGATCGGAACGTCAAGACCAAGCCGGAGTCGCGTGACATGGTCGAGTTCGCCATCCGTTTGCCAGGGCCCGACGACGATCCGAGCAAGTGCGTCTGGCTTCCAATCGACTCGAAGTTTCCGCAAGAAGACTATCTTCGTCTCGTGGAAGCGAGCGAAGACGGCGATGCCGCCGCCGTCCAGTCGGCGAGCAGTGCGCTCATCCGATCCATTCGGGACTCTGCCAAGGACGTCGGCACGAAGTATTTGAACCCTCCGCTGACCACCGATTTCGCCATCTTGTTCTTGCCGACGGAGGGTCTGTACGCCGAGGCGCTGCGGCACCCCGGTGTGGTAGAGCGTCTTTAACGCGAGCATCGGAGTGTCGTGGCGGGTCCGACGACGCTTGCGCCCGTGCTCAACAGCCTGCGCATCGGTTTCCGAGCGCTAGCGATCGAACAGCGGTCGAGCGAGGTGTGGAAGGTGCTCGGTGCCGTGAAGCACGAGTTCGGCAAGTTCGGCAACGTCCTCGACAAGGTGAAGCGCCAGTTGGAGACTGCGGGACGCACGATCGAAG
>CBDUCC010000236.1:0-6280 GCA_965365555.1 uncultured Myxococcales bacterium
CCATCGCGGCCGGCCTGATAACGCGATTCGTCAAGAAGCCCGTCAGCATCGCTGTAGATGGCCGCACCGGCAAGACGGTTTTGTCTGTGCGGAACGACGAAGTTAACAGGAAACTGAGGGCTGCGAATGGAGACCGCCTGGTGCCGGCGGAGCCCGACTCGATCCCGGGCCTCGCGTTTCCGCTCACCGCGGCGGTGGATCGGACGGACAGCTTCGCCTTCGTCGCGCACATCGCCGACAAGTCGCTCTCGGTCATTGATCTCGACAGCGGCGCCGTTCGCGCGCTGACCTGGCTCGATGGACCGGGACCGTCGTACACGGCCGTCCAGCCCTGAGCTCAGAACGCAGCGCCGCCTCCGATTCGGATGCCCCAAATCTTCTGTGAGTCGAACGAGAACCCGTTTGGGTTGTCGATATTGATGTTCAGTCGAACGGCGCCGAACGCATTCTCATTGCCGAACCGGACGAAGGGCTCGACCGCGAGCTGCGTGTTCTGCTCTTTGTACTTCGGAATCAGGACCAAGGTGAACCGCGAGCCGACGCGTAGCCAATCCGCCGCTTGGTAGCCCATCATCGCTGCCATCTGCATCAAGAAGTCAGTCTTGGAGGTTCGCGGGTTCTTGTCGTTCAGCTTGATCAGCGCGCCCGTATCGAGGTACGCGCCCCAGATGAAGCCCACCGGCTTTCGCCGCTCGAATGCGACCGGCACGATCACGCTGACCGTGTGCGGATCCCAGAGCCAGAAGCCAGTATTGCCTCGCAGAGCGGCGGCGAGTTGGTAGGCCTCCGTTTGGACGACACGCTCGTTGGCGTTGTCGGATAAGCTCGCCGCGGGAACGGTCGCACCCACACCGACCCGGTACGAGAACTGGTTCTTCTTGCCCTGGTAGTGAAAGGCCACGTACGGATTCCCCACTCGGAATGTGTTGTCTGCCTCTGCATCGTCGGGGTTGATGTTCGCATACGAGAAGCCCCATTGAACCTGCATCAGGAAGCTGTAGGCAAGCTGAAATCGCATCTCGAACAGCGGGCTCAACGCCAGACTGCGCCGCTCACCATCGCCCGGTCCAGGTCGCTTCCCGGCGTAGAGAGCAAGCTCTCCGAGCAGGTGAAAGCGTTTGGTATGAGCCTTCTTGCCCTCGTCCAGGCTGTACGGTTCCGCGGGATAGGCTCGCGCTCGGTCCGGTGCGACCGAAAGCACCGTGAACAACACCAACGCAACGACTCCCCACTTGTGAAGCAAAGACATGTACTCCCCCTATGAAGAAGAGACCCCCCTCTTCCTCCGCTTTTAAGTATAGGCAGGCGGAGACCCGGTTGCCCGTGTTCCGCCGTCAGCGGAACGCCGCGAGCCGACGGATCCGCGGTGGCTCAGACGAATATCGGTAGGTCTTCGCCCGCAAGCGGGAAGGCTGCCTTGTAGTCGTCGGGCACGCCGGCCAAGTCGCGGAGCGCGCGGTGTACGTCGGCGATGCCGAGTCGCGTGCCTTGCGCGTCGTCCGGTCGTCCGGTCGGCTCGAGCGTCAACGGGTCGACCAGGTACAAGTTGTGACGGTCGTCCGTGCCACCGATGACGCGGTTCCCCGGGATGCCGGGACCCATCATCATCATCGAGCTGATCGGCCAATGGTCCTTGCCGTTGCCATTGTTGTAGCCGGGCGTTCGACCGAAGTCCGAGCCCATCACCACCGCGACCTTGTCCGCAATGCCCATGCGCTCGGCCTCTTGCATCGCAAAGCTCGCGGCGTTCACGAAGTCGACGAGACGAGGCAGGTGATTCTGGTCGTGGTTGCCGTGGGTGTCGAACCCACCGGTGCTCACGCTGACGCTGACGGAGAGCCCCGCCTGGTACGCAGCGAGCGCCACTTGGATTTGTCGCTGGAGTCGGCCGTCCGCGAAGTTTTCGGGCAGCGCTTCGGACACACGCTTCAGATCGTCCTGACCGAGGCGCGCGAGGATCAGCTCGTCTTGGCCGTCCCAGATTCGCGGCAGACGCTGCTTTTCCTGGAGACGAAGAAGCCGGAGCTGTTGCTCGCGCTGAATCATGGCCGGCACGTCTGCGTGACCAAAGTAGTTTTGGTCCGATCCGGTTGGATCGGGGCGAGCCGGGAACGCCAGGTTATGGAGAAGGCCTCCATCGCCGAGCGGTACCGCATTGGTTACGCCTTGCGTGTCCAGGTAACCGCCGTAGCCGATGAGCGGCATGGGAAGCGTGGCCCCGTGCGTCGCTGCGATCAGCGCGCCGATGGGCGGGTGTCCTTCGGCGGTTCGTCCGCTCCAGGTTCCACGCGTGCCCTGATCGTGGCCGTTGGTGCCGGTGTCCATTCCGTTGATGACGAGGAGGCGCTGGTAGTGCTCCTGGAAGAACGCGTCGAGTGCGGTTCCGTCGTCGCCGAGCGGAGCGTAGTTGATGTTGCCCGCCGTCCGAATGTCGTCCTTGAGGAAGCGGCCCATCGGGTCGTTCTCGTTTTCGGTCGCGCGACCCTTCGGATCGCAGAGGTGGGTAGGGTCCCAGCCGCCGCCGGCATGCATGAAGATCCAATAGGTGCCGGTGTATGCGGAGCTCGCGACCGGCTGCGCGCTGCCGCGAAGCGGATCGACCACTGAGGGCAGAACGCAGGTCAGCCCCGCCCAACTTGCCATTCGTATGAAATCACGACGATCCACAGCTAGTCCTCCCTCACTCGTACAGGAAGCCGTAATCGGCCAGGAGATAACTCACCGCCGCCATCCATGCGCGGATGGTGTACTCGGAGTCTCGGTTGATGCGGCGGCCGTCCGGCAGCTGCGTGTTGGTGTTGCGGTCTCGGTTGAGCCGGCACGGATCGGCAAGGTCCTCGCTCACGGTACCGTCTGCGAGGCCCTGACGGCCGAGGCTGGACGCCTGCATGAGCACGCCGAGCGTGGCGTCGAGCTCCTCGTCGCTCACGGCTTCGCCGAGGAGGCGCGAGTGAAGGTGGCGCACTGTCTCGCGGACCTGGTCGGAGGTCTCCGAGAGCTGCGTGTCGGCGTCGACGGTCGGGAACAGAACTCGCTCCCTGACGGGCTTTGAGAAATCATAGGGCACGGCCGAGCAGGCAACCTCGTAGGCCATACGCTGGGCGAGGCTGGCCATCACGCCGTTCGGCTCGGTCACACGCTTCGTGACCAGATCGGAGTCGATGCCGCCGTAGAAGATGCGGTACTGATCGAGAAGGTAGTCGGGACGGTCGGAGCGCTGGCGCCAACGGACACCGGTCGTCGCCTCGATCTTGCGTGTCAGATGCTCCGGGGTGAGAAGACGAGCGGTGCCGAAAGTCGAGAGCTCCATCTCCATCTCCGGAGTCATCGGCGACGCGTTCTTCGCACGGAAGTACGGGCTCAGCACGATCTCGAGCACGAGGAGCTTGAAGTTGTAGTTGCTCGCGATGAAGCGGCTCTGAATCGTTCGCAGGATCTGCTGCTGAAGGTTGTACGCGCGCTCGAGCGCAGCCGGGACGTTCGGGTCGATCGTCGGCTCGAGGGCGGGAAGGGGAGGGGTCTCGCCGCCGCCGGCACCGCCTGCGCCGCCCATGCCACCCGGTCCTGCGGAACCTGCGCTGCCGCCGGCCCCTCCGCCCATGCCACCGAAGCCCATGTCGCCGCCCGCGCCGCCGGGGCCCATCATGCCGCCTGCGCCACCCATGCCGCCCGCTCCGCCGAGGCCATCGGCCTTCGGTGCTGGCATTCGAAGCGCCGCCTCCGCCATTTCAGGCGTGACGGCCACGCTGATGTCGAGAATCTTCTGACCGGTGAGCCCCTCGAACACGGTCTTGACGGTGGCCTGCGCGAAGCGCGGGTTGTCCGCGAGTCGCTTGGCGAACCACTGAAGCGCGCGAGTTCTCTGGTCGTCCGGCAGACCCTCGCCGTTGAAGCCCGGCGGAAGGATGTAATCGGGACCGAACCATTCGCCCTCGCCGCTGTACTCGCCGCTCTCGTTCCAGTTCATGAACAGGCCAGCGACCGGGTCCATCGTCGTATGGCAGACCGTGCAGTTCGGATTGGTGAGTGTCGGGTTCTCGCCGAAGTCGTCGCTCGCATCCACCGGTCGGCTTCCGAACTGATTGATGTCGATGTCGAGGAAGAACCAATACGCCATTCGCGAGCGGTGACGATTGATGTTCGTGTCGCTCGTCGGGAACCGATTGAGGAACATCGGCGAGGTCAGGATGCCGGCATGCGGCACGCCCGGGATCTGCACCTTCTGAAAGTTCTCCGGGTTCTCACCGACTCCGAGCGGAACGTCTGGCACGCCGACCAACGAGAGTGCGGAGAATCCGTTGGCCATCGTGTAGTCGGCGGTGAGGATCTCGGTGAAGGGCCGCTCCGTCCGAATGACGTGCGCGATGAGCTCGAGCGGCTCACGGGCTAGCGAGTCGTTCGTCATCTGTGCTTTGTCGTCGTCCCCCGGATACTTGCGGTCGAACCAGCGAAGGTTCGGGTAGACGTCCTCGTCGAGCAGCTCGATTGCGTTCTCGCGACCGAGGTACTTGTCGGTCAGGAAGTGGTCGTTGTAGAGCTCCATGATGCGTTCCAGGAACGCCTCGTCGCGCATGACCTCAGCAAGCGCGGCCTCGAAGCCGGTCTTCCCGAACTCGGCCGTCGTCTGCATCTGGCGGTCGCTTGGAAGCTTGCCCGTAAGCTCCAGGCTCGCCTTCCGCAGGGTCTCCGGCCAGCTCAGCAACTCGAGCTGCTGCGAGTAGGGGTTCACAAACCCGTCCGACTGCGGGCAGGAGGCCATGTCCTCGGTGGAGCAACCCCCGAAGAGCGACGGGTCGCTCTTGCAGCCGGTCGCCATCAGCGCGACGCCAAGGATCAGGCTTGCGATCGAAGCCCTGAGATCGCCGCGGATACACTTGTGACTCATCTGCACAAAAGACAACGTATCATCTAAAAAAACGCCCGTCAGGGTTAAGTTTAGTTCCGCATATCACTCAAAGCGCGAATTATTTTCGTCTTGTGGGTTAATAAGGAGAGTGTAACCTTGCAAAACAAGGCGTGGCTGCATCGGCGGCGCTTCTCTCGAACAACTCGTCATCTTATGAAGTGGAGAAGTAATTTTCCACTTTTAGTGATCAAGGGAACAGAGTTCGTTCAGCCGCTGACCGCGCGGCGGATACCGAGGCTCACGACCTTTTGCAGAAGCTGCACGTAGTCGATTCCCGCGGCCTGCGCGGCGCTCGCGAATTCTTCGTCCTCGGCGATGTCTGGGTTCGGATTGGCCTCGAGAAAGTAGAGGTGTCCCTCGTCATCGAGGCGGAAGTCGATCCGGACGCAGCCGTCGGTACCGAGACGGCAGCAGATCCTTCGGGACAGACGCGCGATTCGCCGTTCGAGCTCCTCGGGGAGGTCTTTCGCCCGGCCGATCCGTACTTTGTATTTGTCTTGGTACTCGAGATCCCATTTGACTTTCCGGGTCGCGATTCGTGGGGCGTCCTCGGGAAGATGGTCGAGAAAGATCTCCCAGGTGGGCAAGACCTGAAGCCTGTGATTGCCGAGCACGGCGACGTAGAGCTCACGGCCCGGGATGTACTGCTCGACCACGGCGTCGGTGAGGATCTTCTCGTGGATGAACGCCACCCGCTCCTCGAGCGCCTTGTCGTTGTGCACGACCGAGGCCTGCGCAATGCCGTAGCTGCCTTCTTCGATCAACGACTTCACGATCAGTGGAAACTCGAGTTGTTTGGGCCGCCGGATCTTTCGGTACCGCGGAAACACACGAAACCGAGGCACGCGGATGCGGTGATAGGCCAGTACCTTCTTGGACAGGGCCTTGTCCCGCGCGAGCAGCAGGCCCCGAGGATTGCAGCCAGTGTACGGGGTGTGTTTCAGCTCGAGGTATCCGACCACGTGGGCATCGAAGATCGCCTCGCCGCGAAACTCTTCGAGAAGGTTGAAGACCACGTGTGGCTCGAACTCCTCGATGGCGGTACGCAGCGGAGCGAGCTCGTCGCTGAGTCCCACCACCAGGACTTCGTGCCCGAGCGCGCGAAGTCCTTCGCGCACGTCGAACTCTGTCTTGAAGGGCGCCACCTCTTCGGGGCTCATCTTGCTGACGTCGTCGGGGGGGATGAGACTCTTGTGCACCAGAACGATGATTCGCCTGCGCTTTAGAGTGGATGCCATGTATCCCGTCGGTGAAGAAGGTGCACCGTGTGCACCGTCAACATGATGGCGAAGTCGAGCTTCGTCTGACGTTCCCCGGTGGTGAGACGCAGCCTCAGCTCACGACACCGGCCGATGATATCACGAAGCACCTGAT
>CBDUCC010000237.1:0-6273 GCA_965365555.1 uncultured Myxococcales bacterium
CCCGAGCCAGAACGGATCGCGATTCGCCATCCAAAGCGTCATCCCCACCGTGCCCGCGATCGCGACGCCGAGCAGGCCCGCCGGGCCGAGCGCGGTCCTACCCCGCCTGTCGCTATCGGGACTCATCGGTCGCTTCTCGGAGGTCGAACCGAGTCACCCCCGGGCCCGGAACCTGGAGCGTTCGAACTTCCTCGATCGCGGAGGAGTCCGCTCCGTATTGGGTGACGTGAACCTGATACTCCCCCGGTGAGAGGCGCAGAGTATGCTCGAAAAAAGGGGGTTTCCCGGATGATCTTCGGAAACGTACGCTCGCCACGGCCTCGCTGCCTCGGAGATAATCTACGGCGAGCTCCGCGATCCGGGGTTCCACGACGAAGACGACGGTCGCATCCCGAGGCCAGACGTCCGCAAGACGAGTGCCGACGACGACCATCCCGATGAGCGCGATGACAGTCGCGATGCGGCGACGGGTGGACTTCGACCCTATGTTGAGGGGGGAGTCTTTCATGCACGAAGCTTTCGCCGAAGTCGCACGACGATCAGTACCTTGGCACCAAATGGAGACGGTGTTAACTTGGGAAGCGCCCTCAATCTACCGCCATGGTCCGCCTCACCAATATTCTTGAAAAGGTGAAGGGATACCATCCCCGAGCGGATACGGATCTGATCAACAAGGCTTATGTGTATGCTGCGCGCAAGCACGAGGGGCAGATGCGAAAGTCCGGAGATGCGTATTTCACGCATCCGGTTTCGGTCGCCGACATCATTGCCGACATGCGTCTCGATGCTTCGAGCGTTTGCGCAGCGCTCTTGCACGACGTGGTCGAGGATTGCGATGCAGAGGTGGACGACATCGAGACCGTCTTCGGTGATGAAGTCGCGTTTCTCGTCGACGGCGTGACCAAGCTCGGTAAGGTGAACTTCGCCTCGCGCGAAGACCGTCAGGCCGAGAGCTTTCGCAAGATGCTCGTCGCGATGGCGCGCGACATCCGCGTGCTGCTCGTGAAGCTCGCCGATCGTCTCGACAACATGCGGACGCTCGACCACATGGTGCCTTCCTCGCAGGAGCGCATCGCCCGTGAGACGCTCGAAATTTACGCGCCTCTGGCCGGCCGTCTCGGCATCCAATGGCTCAAGGCCGAGCTCGAAGACCTCAGTTTCAAGTACCTCGAGCCCGAAGCGCACGAGGTCCTCGAGGCGCAGGTCGAAGCGGTCGCCAAGAACACCGACAGCTACATGACCGAGGTCACGTCCAAGCTCCAGAAGATGCTGGTGACTCGAGGCTTCTCGGTTCAGGTGAGCGGGCGTCGCAAGCATCTCTACTCGCTTCACCGGAAGATGAAGGCGAGCGGAATCGGCTTCGAGCAGGTCCATGACTTCGTCGCGTTCCGGGTCATCACCGAGAGCGTCGCCGATTGCTACGCTACCCTCGGTGTCATCCATTCGGAGTGGACCCCGGTACCGGGCCGCTTCAAGGACTACGTCGCGCTCCCCAAGTCGAACATGTACCAGTCGCTCCACACGACGGTGATCGGTCCAGGAAATCGACGCGTCGAGATTCAGATTCGCACCCACGAGATGCACCGAACCGCCGAGTACGGGATCGCAGCGCACTGGCAGTACAAGGAGCACACCGGCGGAATCGATCCCAAAGACGCCGCCCGCTTCGTTTGGCTTCGCCAGCTCATGGAGTTCCAAAAGGAGGTCGTCGACCCCGAGGAGTTCTACGAGAGTGTGAAGGTCGACCTGTTTCCCGACGACGTCTACGTGTTCACGCCAAAGGGCGACGTGAAGACATTTCCGCGTGGTGCGACCCCGGTCGACTTTGCCTATGCCGTTCACTCCGAGGTCGGTCATCGCTGTTCCGGTGCACGGGTGAACGGGGCGATCGTCCCTCTGCGCCACAAGCTTCAAAACGGTGACGTCGTCGAGATCATCACGAGCAAGAATCACCACCCCAGCAAGGATTGGCTCGAGTTCGTGGTCACGAGCCGCGCGCGCTCTCGCATTCGCACCTACTTGCGGGCCGAGGAGCGGAAGCATGCCGTCAAGCTTGGAAAGGATCTGCTCGACAAGGAGCTTCGTAAGGGCGGACTCTCGCTTTCGCGCTTTCTCAAGAGCAAACGCGCGGCCGAGGTATTCAGTCGCTTCCGAGTGGGCACCGAAGATGAGCTGTTCGCCCGCATCGGGATCGGAAAGCTCGCACTCCCCTCGGTGATCGAGGCGATCGTTCCGCAAGAAGGCAGCGAGCGCGAGAGCCTCCGGCCGGGGTTCATCGAACGGGCCGTTCAGCGGGTCGCAGGGCCGCCCGACGCCGACGGCATTCGAATTCAGGGGATGGACAACATGCTGGTCCGCTTCGCGCACTGCTGTAACCCCGTGCCCGGAGACCCCGTGACCGGCTGGATCACTCGTGGCCGCGGCGTTTCCGTACACCGACGCGGCTGTCCACGGGTGCTGGAGCTCGACCCGGAGCGTCGCGTCCAGGTGAGTTGGGCCGACGACGTCGAGGTGGACCTCCCGGTTTCCCTTCGCGTGATGACCGACGACCGTGCCGGAATTCTCGCTTCGGTTTCCTCGGTGTTTTCCGCGAACGGCGTCAGCATCAGTGAGGCCTCCTGTCTGTCCAAAGACGGCCGTGCGGAAAACATGTTCCACTTTCGTGTCGGCGACATCGATCGGCTACGAGAGATCATGCGCGGCGTGGCGAAGCTCAAAGGCGTTCTCGACGTCGAGCGCGTTTAGCCTCCGGGTGGTTCCGGTTCCGTCGAACGCCAGACGACGGTCAGCGCCAAGGCCGCCCCTCCGAGACAGAGCAGGAGCAACCAGGGGCTGATGTGCTCGACCTGCTGGTCGAGGGTATTGAATCCTTCGATGCGAATCAGGGTCGTTGGTAGGAGGAGCGGGAGTGCGTTGACACCGGCATGCAGGGCGATGCTCGCGAGCGTCGATCCGGTACGAAGCGCCACCGCTCCGAGGACCAGACCGGCGAGCGTCGCGTAGACGATCGCGGACGCTTCCAAGTGCACCAAGCCGAACAGCGCCGAGCTCCACAGAAGTGCGGGGAAGGTTCCGTATCGCCGCTTCAAGTCTTTGAGCAACCAGCCACGAAAGAGAAGCTCCTCGGTGACCGGCGCAACCAAGACGAGCGCGAACAAGACGGACATGCCGCCCGACCAGGTCGTCGGGTTCACCAGGCGGTGTCTTCGCGCGAGGTCGTCGAAGCTCATCGGCCAGATCTCCTGGGTGAGATTGCCGAGCTCCGCGAGCGGGAGCTGGAGCATCATTCCGGCGCCAAAGCAGAGCGCGACGATCCCACCGACCAGGGGGCGTACTTGCACCGCGTCGAGGAAACGTTCGCTGCGCGATCGATGCGGAAACGCCACGATGAAGATCACTCCGACACTGGCGGCCTGTACGAGCGCATAGTTGAGCGGTGCTCCCGCGGCTGCGCGCACGGCTTCCGACCAGCTCGCGTCGGTGCTCCGAAGCTGCAGAAACCCCGCAAACCCCATGAAGAGGTGGTTGAGTATGGGGACCGCCATGGCGATCCCGAGGGCGCGTAGGTATCCGCTCACCACGACGCCTAGCCTGACACGAGCCCCGGGGTGACGGGCAAGATATGAACCTGCCGTATTCGGCCGACCCTGCTATAGCGGCCGTGCAGCATGAGAATCCGTTTTTTGTTCATTCTTGGCTTGCTCAGTGTCGTGACGGCATGTGCGCACCAGTCCGGAGCGACGACAGGCGCCAAGGTCAGGACCGCGGAGCCGATTGCGCAGGCCGATTACCCCGACGCCGAGCGGCGATTCCTGACGATGCAGGTGTCGGATCCAGAGCGAGAGCCGCTCCGCGATCGCTTGATCGCCACCGTCCTGGAGCAGGCGCAGGTGCTCGCCGACGTCGGCGACTACGAGGGGGTCATCGCGGAGGTGTCGCGCCTCACGGCCTTTCTTTCGCCGAGCGACTATGAGGAGGGCGTGCTCCCGAGAGAGATCGAGCCGATCGCGAAGTACATCGACGATCGCGGGGGACGCCTGGGCCAGGAGGGTTACGTGCTCGCGGCGAACTTCATCCTCCTTCGCCTGACGAACGACGAGCAGTATCGACGCGAGTACGACGCCGTCGCGACCTGGGGCCGCGAATCGCGGGCCAACCTGGATACGGTATCGGAGCAGTACGCAGGTCTCATCGCCGTCTGGTCAAGGCATGCACAGCTGACGCCGGCGCCCGAGGTGCTCGACACGCTGGCTGGTCTTCACATCGCAGGCCGAGACGCAGTGGCTTCGGAAACCAACGAGATGAGGCAGCGGCTCGGCATCGGAGCCGAGCGGCAGTTGCGGCTTGCACCGTTGAACGTCGCGGCCGTCTACCTCACCCACGGCGACATCGGCTCGGCCGTGGCCAAGGTCGAGGCGATGAGTGGTGGCGGTGAGCTTCAGCTTCGCCTGCTCGACCTGATGAGGGTCGCCAACGGAACCGATGAAGTTGCTGCGGCGGCCACGTTCGAGCTGGTCGAGGGCTACCGCGTGGCGCGTCCGGATGTGGCCGCGGGCCTTTGCCGCGCGTCGCTCCTGCGCTTCCCAGAGGACTATCGATTCCCGACCTGCATGGCTCGAGTCGCCGCTGATGATGAGCGGTTCGCCGACGCAACAGCCTGGTACGTCATCGCGATCGACCTCGCTCCCGACATGATCGAGCTCTACGACGAGGCCCTCGGCCAGCTCGACGAGTTCATCGAGGTACGCCTCAACGATCCGCATCCGGAGCGGTCGAGCGCCTTGGCCCGCGGTGCGGAAACCATCCTCGACGAGCGTCAAAAGCGCTGGCCGAGCTCCGAACCTCCGATCTCGCCGAACCGGCTGGAGTTTCTGATCGGCATGCTGGAGATGAACGCGGGGCATGCCGAAGAGGCGCAGAAGCGCTTCGAGCGCAGCATTCGCACCGAAGAGGATCCTGCGGCTCTCCTCCAGCTCGGCCTCCTGCTCGAGCGCACCGACCAGCTCGACGAGGCGGAGAAGCGCTATCAACGGGCGCTTTCCATCACGCCCAAGGGCTCCCTCCCCGATGAGCTTCGGCGGGCGGAGATTTTGGAGCACATGGGGGACATCGCCCGTGCGCGCGGGAACGTGGACGAGATGACATCCCGCTACGAGACCGCGCTTGCCGCCTGGTCCGCAGCTCGCGATCAGGTGGAGGGCCCTACCGGTGCGCTCGTCGAGATGCGCAGGGGCGTCTTGCTCGATCAACTTGGGCGCCACGACGACGCCGTGGACGCATTCGAAAGCGCGATGACCTACGCGCCCCAGTGGCGAGACGTCTACGCGACGATCCTATCTCACCTCGTGTCGGCTTCGCCCGACTTCGCCCTGGCCACGTCTGTCTGGAGGCGCTCGCAGCTTCAGCTCACGCTTCCGCCCGAGTGGAAGGTGTACTTCACATTGTGGATCCAGTTCATCGCTGCGCGGGCGGACCAAGAGCCGCTGCAGGAGCATTCGGATCTGCTTCGTCGTCTCGGGAAGAGCTCCAACTGGTGGGGCAAGCTTGCGAGCTTCGGGGCCGGTGACCTCGACTACGAGGCACTGATGACCGTCGCCTCCAGCCTCGGCGAAGAGACCGAAGCGCTGTACTACGAAGCGACGCGACTTTACATCGTTGGAGAACGAGACGCTGCCGAAACGCAGTTCCGCCGTGTTCTCGACACCAACATGGTGAGCTTCTACGAGTACGAGATGGCTCGAAAGCTCCTGATCGAGGAATCCAGGGCTCCGTGATCGACTTCGAGAAGCTCGGAAAGCTCTACCTCGGGCGGCGTTACGATCCCGAGGCAGGTGAGCCGACCGAGGTTCCGATCCTCTACGACAGCAAGGACCTCAGGACTCACGCGCTCTGCGTCGGGATGACCGGGAGCGGGAAGACCGGTCTCTGCCTCGCGCTCCTCGAAGAGGCAGGGATCGATGGCATTCCCGCGATTTGCATCGATCCAAAGGGTGATCTCGGCAATCTCTTGCTGACCTTTCCGGACCTCGCGCCAAGCGATTTCGAGCCCTGGGTCGACCCCACCGAGGCCGAGCGGAAAGGGCGGAGTCTCGAAGAAGAGGCCGCAGCCGTCGCCACGCTCTGGCGGGAAGGGCTCGCGCGATCGGGCCAAGACGGCGAGCGAATTGCAAAGCTGCGAAAGAGCGTCGATCTTGCGATCTACACCCCGGGGAGCGCGGCGGGGCGACCGCTTCGCGTGCTCGGCTCGTTCGCTCCGCCCCCGGATTCGACCGA
>CBDUCC010000238.1:0-6263 GCA_965365555.1 uncultured Myxococcales bacterium
CGTACTCGCCGTGACTGTCCCAGTTCTTGCGCTGCCTGATCAGCGGCAAGAGATGCTCATACGGAATCGCCTCGACCCGCGTGAACATGTCGGCAATGTCGGTCGCGTCTCCGACAGCGGTGCTCAGCGAGCAGCTACCCATGAAGACCGTCGTCACCCCGTGACGCAGCGACTCGTGGAGCGATGGAATCGCCTCGACCTCGGCATCGTAGTGCGTGTGGATGTCGATGAACCCGGGCATGACCCATTTGCCCTCGGCATCGATCACGTGCGCGCCCTCGGGCGCCTGAATCTCCCGATCGGAGACCTCGGCCACGATTCCATCTCGGATGAGGACGTGCTTCGTGGACGCAGGGCTGCCCTTCCCATCAAAGAAGAGGCCGTTTCGAATGAGGGTGTGCTCCGTCATGCGGTCGATGATGGCAGTATCGGAGTGGACCTTCTTGACTTAATGCGACATTTTTTTATCTTTAGGCGACAGGAGTTTTCCATGTCGATGGTGCGAGCCTCCGGGCTGAGCGGATATCGAGAGCTGGTCGGCGAGCTCGGCGGCGATCCCGACGCTCTGCTTCGCAGGTTCCGGATCCCCAATGGGGTGGCGGATGACCCGCAGGCGTTCTTGTCTTATCGGTCGCTCATCCGGCTGCTCGAGTGGAGCGCGCGCGAGCTCGACTGCCCGGACTTCGGCCTACAGCTCTCCACGCGACAGGATTTGGGCATCCTCGGTCCGCTCGGGGTGGCGGTACGCAACTGTGACAACCTCGGAGAGGCCATGCAGACCGCTTCTCGGTACATGTTCGTCCACAGCCCTGCGATCGCATTCACCCCTCAGCTCCTGGAACGCACGGGGCGGGTCCGCCTGGTGTTTCAGATCCTCTTGGAGCGGGTCGGTCAGGCGGTGCAGGTGACGGAGTTGAGCGTGGGTCTGGCGGCGCGGACCGTCGCTCTGCTCGCGCAGGAAGTTCGAACGCTTGCCGGAGTTCGGTTCAGTCACGAACGGGTCGCGCCGCTTCGGAGCTACGAGGCGCACTTCGGGGTCCCAGTGAGATTCGGCGCGGAGCAATCCGCGGTCGAGCTCGAGCTGAGTGCGTTGACGCTGCCGATTAGCGACGCGAGCGTCGAGCTCCGGGAGCTGGCGGAAGACTACCTTCAGCTTCATCACGAGGATCCGGGCACCCCGCTGTCGACCCGCGTTCGGATGGTAGTCCAGCGCTCGCTCGGCACCGGTTCAACCTCCTGCAACGACGTCGCAGCGGCCTTCGCGCTCCACCCTCGTACCCTTCAACGGCAGCTTCGGGCCGAGGGAACGACGTTCGAGCGCCTCAAGGACGACGCGCGCGCGGAGCTCGCACGGAGTTACCTCGCGAATCCCGAGCTCCCGATGTCCCAGGTGGCCGCGCTGCTCGACTACAGCGAACAATCCACCCTGAGCCGCAGCTGCCGCCGCTGGTTCGACCTCACCCCACGCCAACTACGGGGACAGGAACCCCTCCCGAGAACTCAGTAGTTTCAGCGGGTTGCAGACCCAAACGCGAATTTCTTCACCCGCTACCAGGAGCCCGTGTTCTTCATCGATGCCCAAGGCTCCTTCGGCTCGAGCGCTTCCCCCTTTTGCAGCAGCTCGATCGAGATTCCATCGGGCGACCGAATGAAGGCCATCCGTCCATCTCGAGGCGGACGGTTAATCGTGACTCCTGAGTCCATGAGGTCCCGGCACAGGGCGTAGATGTCGTGCGTCTCGAAGGCGAGATGCCCGAAATTCCGCCCGCCGCTGTACTCCTCTCGATCCCAGTTGTAGGTGAGCTCGATCAAGGGAGCAGCCTCGCCCTCGGCACGGCCACGATCCTCCGGTGCGCACAGAAACACCAGCGTGAAACGACCCGCTTCGCTATCGCGCCGCCGATGCTCGACGAGCCCCAGCTTGTTGCAGAAAAAGTCGAGAGATGCCTCCAGATCGCTGACGCGAATCATCGTGTGCAGGTAGCGCATGGAGGTGAGGATAGCGCCGACCCAAAGCCTGTCACTCCGCGCCTGGGTTCCCGAGAGATTCAGCAAATTCGCAGTTGGGTCTGCAGGTGGTTGAAAGCACAGCGTTCTTCGGGGGGGTTCGTGTCCCCACCTGGCGTTTCGGGGGGTGGTGTCCCACAATCGGCGCGATGGGTACGGAATATGAAGCAATCGTGATTGGCGGCGGGCCGGGGGGCTACGTCGCTGCCATTCGGCTGGGGCAGCTCGGGGTGAAGACCCTCTGCGTCGAAAAAGAGGCGATGGGCGGCGTCTGCCTCAACTGGGGCTGCATTCCCTCGAAGGCGCTCATCGCCGCCGCAAACCTCGCCAACAAAGTACGAAACGCCGAGCACATGGGCATCACGGTCAAAGACCTCGAAGTCGATGTCGCCAAGATGCAGGAGTGGAAGGAAGGCATCGTCAACAAGCTCACGAGCGGCGTGACCAGCCTGGTCAAAGGCAATGGCGGCGACATCGCGCTCGGAAGCGCGACCCTCACCAGCCCGACATCGGTCAATGTCCAGACCGCTGACGGCAAGACCGAGAGCTACACGGCCACGAAAGGGATCATCGTCGCCACAGGCACACAGATGATCACCATCCCGGGTTTCGAGCCGGACGGCGAGGTCGTCATCACCGCTCGCGAGGCCGTCAGTCTGCAGAGCGCGCCGAAGAGCATGATCCTCATTGGCGGCGGCGTGATCGGGCTGGAGCTCGGCATGGTGTACCAGAAGCTCGGCACGAAGATCACGGTCGTCGAGCTCATGGATCAGCTCCTCCCGGGTACCGACCCCGACCTCGTCCGTGTCGTTCAGAAGCACCTGAAGGCCGGTGGCGCCGACATTCACCTCAAGAGCAAGGCAGTCAAGCTAGACAAGAGCGACGGCATGGCGAAGGTGACGATCGACACCGAGGGCCAGGAGCAAGTGGTCGAGGCCGAGAAAGTCCTCGTGGCCGTCGGCTTCAGGCCGAACTCCGCCGGCATCGGTCTCGACACCGTAGGCGTCAAGCTAGACGATCGCGGTCATGTTGCGATCGATGAACAGATGCGAAGCAACGTTCCGACGGTCTTCGCGATTGGCGACGTTGCCGGAATGCCCTACCTCGCCCACAAGGCGTCGAAGGAAGGCGAGATCGCAGCGGAGGTGATCGCCGGCCACAAGGCTGCAGCCGACTATCGCGGCATGCCCGCTGCGATCTTCACCGACCCAGAGATTGCCACGGTGGGCATGACCGAGACTCAAGCCAAAGCCGAGGGCAAGAAGGTCAAGATCGGAAAATTTCCGTTCGCGGCGTCCGGCCGCGCCATGGCCGTGAGCGAGACCGACGGGTTCATCAAGGTGATCATCGACGAGGAGGACCATCAACTACTCGGGGTCGCGATCGTCGGACCGGAAGCGAGCGATCTGATCAGCGAGTCCGCGCTCGCACTGGAGATGTGTGCATTCGCCGAAGACGTCGCCCTCACCGTGCACCCGCACCCCACTCTCGGCGAGGGAGTGATGGAGGCGTTCAAGCACGCGCTCGGCGAAGCCGTACACGTGATGAATCGCCGCTGAGACAGTCGTGCTGTTCTGTCGCCTCGGGACGGTCGAGTACGCGGAAGCCCACGAGCTTCAGCAGCGCTTGCAGGCAATGCGAATCGCTGGCGAGGTCGGCGACACGGTGCTGCTCCTCGAACACCCGCCCGTGCTGACACTGGGTCGTTCCGCCAAAGAGCGTCATGTCATTGCCGGGTCCGCCGTGCTCGAGGCCGAAGGCATAGCAGTCCATGAGGTAGGCCGAGGGGGGGATGTCACCTATCACGGCCCTGGCCAACTGGTGGCCTATCCGATCATCGATCTCAAGCCCGACCGAAAGGACGTGCGCAAGTACGTCTGGTCGCTCGAGGAGGCGATGATCCGAACCTGTGCGGACTTCGGCGTAGCCGCGGGACGGATCGCAGGCCTTAACGGCACATGGATCGGCGACCGCAAAGTCGGTGCCGTCGGAGTCCGAATCAGCCGCTGGGTGACCATGCACGGCCTCGCCCTCAACGCAGAGACCCAACTGCGCCACTTCGATCTGATCGTTCCCTGCGGGATCGCCGACAAGGCCGTCACCTCCCTATCGGTCGAGCTCGACCGCCCCGTGCCTGCGACGGATGTGATGGAACCGTTGGCGGGGCATTTGGCCAGCCTCTTCGACACGGAGGTCGAGTGGTCGAACACCCTGCCCGACGGCCTCAGGCTTTCAAGAAGTACTTGATGGCGCTCTGACCCATCGCGGTCGTTCCGGCAGCGGCGACGCCCGCCGAGACTACGTTGCCGGCGCCCGGCACGAACTTGGCGATGGTCTGCGCCGAATAGCGAAGCCCCATCCCCAGCCCGCCGACCACGCCGAGACTGCCGATCCATTCGGCCACAGTCTTTTTGTCCCAGGAGCGTCCGCTGAGATAGGCGAGCGAGCTCACCATGAGCGCCTGCAAGGGACCGAGTAACACCATGTCGGAGAAGGGAATCGGGGTGAGCCCAACCGTGACTGAAACCGCGGTGCACCCTTGGACGATTTCGTTGCCGATGCGCATACGCGCCTCGGTGGCACGCGTGAGTGCGCGAGCTGCCTCGAGCCTGGCTTCTTCGGGAAGCGCAAGCATGATTGCCTCTGAAAGCGGGGCCAAGCCCGCCCCGCTGATCGAGGAAACCGCCATGGGCGGGTCCACCTCGAGGCCGCCACCCTGGACGGCGGTTTCGACGCGCTCACGCGCGGCTTCGACTTCACTCGGCCCATCACCGATGAGATCCGCATGGGTCAGCAACACGAACGTGCGAATTGGTGGCGTGTCTTCGGGCCTGTCCGCAAGCAAGCTATTCACCCGGTCGACGATCCGACGTGCATCATCGAGGTTGTTGGGCTCGAGCGTGACGAGAACCAGATCGGGCACCTGCTTGTCGAGCGCGGCTTTCCACTCGGCGCGTGCGGCATCGTCGGCCACGTCGATTTCGAGCCAGTCGACCTTGGCGCCCTCGTGCTCGATCTCGACCCACTGTCCGTGCTCTGCATGAAGCGGACGACGCACGGAGCGCCGCTCAATCAGCGCGCGCAGCAGCGAGGAGCGTCCGCTTCCCCTCAGCCCCATCGCGGCGATCCGCGGCGCGCGTCGATGGAGGAGCAAGGATTGGAGCCCTTTCAGATCGCGCCGCACGGAGGATACCAGGGGCACCCTGTCCAGCACGCGGACGAGTTGATCGAAGGCTACCTCTTTGCCGCGACCGTCCATCGGCCAATTCATTCGCCGAGGCCTCTGTCCGCGCAAGTCGAGTCGTGTTAGCGTCTCGCGCGGGGCGAATCGATGGGGGCGGAGTGGCTCAACACGCTCGAAGAACTCGGCGGCCGGCTGGTGCCTGCGGCGCGTTTTTTCGTGGATTCCGACCGTCCGCCGCCTCCGGGGGCGGGCCCGCAGGGGGTCCGGTGGCTCGCCGAGCAGCTGGAGGACGTCGTCGATCGTGAGAGCGATGACCATGAATGCGATCGTTTCGTCGAAGCCGCAGGCGCCTTTCTCGGGCTGCTGCTGATCCACCATTTGGGCGGACAGAGCCGCGAGCGAGATGGTACGCATCGGGTCCAGCTCGGCCGCTTCGGCTGGTTTGATCCGTTCGTCGCCATCCAGGATGCCCTCGACGCCGAGGACCCGCGTTCGCGCCTCGCCGAGTATCTTTCGGTCGCGGAGCGCGAGGCCGCCGACGACGGGCCGGTCTCTCGGGTGGTGCGAGCATTCGCGGAGACCCTGGAGACTGAGCGGCCGGATCTCGGAATCCGCTCGCAGTTCGAGCTCACCGTGGACCTCGACAACGGGGCCAGCATCGACCTCGGCCGGCTCGAGCGCGTCGCTAGGGATCAAGACGAGGTCGCCACCACCGAGGCCGCACGGCGAATCATCAGTATGCTCCCGGGGGCGCAAGCCCCGGAGTCGACCCCCTGGCATGAAGCCGCGGCCCGGCTCCTTCCACGGCTGGTGTCGACCTCCTTCTTGGCCGCTCTGCCGGAAGACCAGGGGCTCTACATCGGCGCCGTCGGCGCAGACGTGCACGTCGCGCTCCAACTTCGGTACGGCTCCCGCGCTCGGTACGTCCGAGCCTCCGAGGTCGATGGCTGGGCCCTCGGATCGAACGCCGCGCAACGCAAAGCGATTGAGAATCTAGCCGAGAAGTCGCGCTCCCTCCGCCTGGAGCCCGTCTGCGAGGGAGTGCTCCGCGTCCGGCCAGGCGCCGGACTCG
>CBDUCC010000239.1:0-6246 GCA_965365555.1 uncultured Myxococcales bacterium
TGCCAGAGCACCTCGCCACTGGCCCGATCGATGGCCATGGTCTTGAGGTCCTCGATGATTCTCCGCCCGCCCCACGGAGTTCGTCGGCTTGGGGTGAAGTTGTCGGGCTGGAGCAGCCAGGGGCCGCGCCTCTTTTTTGGACCTACTTTGTCCCACATGTAAGGTGATCCTGAACCCCTATGGTAGCGCCCGAGGAGGTTGGGATGGGTTATTTGGGCAAAGAACGCCGAATTCACAGGATTTTCGTCACTCGAAACAGCGAGTACCACGTCCGGCGCAACGTCTGTGTCGGGGTGCGCGCCCGCCGGAGCGGCGAATGGCTCGCAGGTCACGTAGCGCTGCGTAGCACCGTGTCGGGCGGTCTGAAGTTTCACGACAACGGCGCGATCAGCGCGTCGGAGGGGCTTCCCACCGTCGGCGAGTCTCTGTTCTTCATCGCAGCCGGGCGCGACCTGATCACGAGCCCTGTGTTGAATGTCGAGCGCCCGCCGCGCGAGATCGTTCACGCCTACCCGATGTAAGAAATCGCGCGCGGGATGCTATATCCCCGTCGTGTCGTCCGAGATGAAGACCATTCGGGTAGTGGCCGCGCTCGTCGAGCGAGAGGGTCGCTATCTGATTACCCAACGTCGTGAGAATGCCGTGCTGCCCCTCATGTGGGATTTTCCCGGAGGTCGCGTCGAGCCCGGTGAAAGCGACAAGGCCGCGTTGATGCGCGAGGTCGGTGAAAGACTTGGCGCGAACGTAGAGGTTGGTCAGCTGATCTCGTTCGTCAATCACCCGTATGAGAAGTACGCCGTCGACCTGTTCCTTTACGAGTGCACGTTGCTTTCGGACGACCTGCATTGCCACGCGGTCAAAGACTACGCCTGGGTGACTTCGAAAGAGATGGAGTCGTACTCGTTTACCCCCGTCGACGAGGCATCGATGACCAAGCTCCTCGGCGAGGGCTAACTCTTCACGAGACGTCGTAGAAGATTGGTGGACGGTTCCGAATGAATCGGAGGACCAGGTCCCTCGCGTCCTCTGGCAGCGCTTCGAACTGTATGCCGATTCCTGGCTCGGATTCGGAGGCGAAATCGAGCGGATCCCGGACGAACCGTACGTACCCATCGCATTCGAACTCGAAGCCGCCGGGCAGCGTGACCAGCATTGCGACCGAGGTGTCTTTCGGCAGCGTTTCGTACGTCGCGAGAAATACGCCGCCGTGTGCGATTTCTCCGCTAAAACCAACGTAGAAGTTCGACTGTGTCGTTGCCCCGAGGTTCGCTTCGATTCGGTGACGCTCTCCTTCGGAAACCGGAGGCGGCGGTGGGAGCAGTGAGCTTGCGAACGTAGGCGGTCGCCCGGTCGCACGCGGCCGGTCGGAGACCGGCCGTACCGACGGAGGATTGATGGCAGGCGGCCGCAGCGACGAAGGTCGGCTCGATGGCGGACGACTCGACGGTGGCGAGGCTGGACTGCTGCTCGGAGGACTGCTTGCGAGCGGAGGTATGCTTGGGGGCCGGTTGCGTGGCGGAACGCTGCTCGGCGTCACGCTTCCCAAAGGAGGCCGGCTCGATGCAACCCTGGCAGGCGCGTTGCTGCTCGGTGGCGAGCTGCCCGCAGGAGCGGCGCTCGAGCTCGCATCGGGACGCACGCTCGGCTTGTTGGTGAGTGGAAAGAGGACGCTGATCACCTGGGCTATCGACTCCGTGGCCGCTTGGACCTCCGGATGCTCGCTCTTCACGTCCTGCATCAGAGCCAGGGTTTGGCTCAGAGTTCCGAGAGCGCTCTTGATGCAGGTCTTGCCGTCGACTTCCGTCGATGCGTACTCCGCCTCGAACAGTGCTCCGACGGAGCGCGCGATGTTCTGCGCGATGCCGAGCACTTCTTTCGGAATGTTCTCGTCCTGTTGCAGCGCCTGAAGCGCCGTGCCGAGCGCTTCCCGCGCTTCACGTGCCTCGCTGGCCGATGAGTAACCTATGCTTGGCATTCCCCCGAAGCCCCTTTCATCAGGATACCGGCAGTCGACCCTAGGTCAAAGCTCCTTGACGAAGACGATCCTGGACCGACCCGGGCCAGCGTAATCGGCTACTTCGGAGGCTTCAAAGCCCATCGACTCGTGGAACCGCACCGGACCCTCGTGCCCGCTCGATGCGAGCGACTTCAGACGCTTCATTCCAGCCCCGCGGCAACGCTCCGTGAACTGTTCGTAGAGTCGTTTGCCCACGCTACGACGCCGGTGGTCGGGGTGGATCCCGACCAGGTGCACGTAGCCGGTCGCGGAGGGGGCCGGTACCATGACGCCAAGGAGAAATCCGATCACCTGGCCATCCTTTTCCGCCACCAGTGCGTGTTCACCGAACTCGTAGAAGAACATCGGATCAGCACGACGTCCCGCCGGTCCGCCCCACCACTGGTCCAGCACGGAGATGATATAATCGTAGTCCGCTTTGGTGATTCCCCGGATTCGCATTACGCGGAAGTGCGGATAACACGAACGCGCGTATGATGCACGGCGAACCCTACGAGCAAGACGCGTCCAAGCGCAGAACGGGCGCCGACCCGCCCGTTTTGTTCTGTCCCTACTGCCGCGACGGCTTCGAAGCGCTGAGCGAGTGCCCCGAGCACGAGTTGACGCTGGTGCCCATCGATCGACTGCCGCGAGTGCCCCGATCGCAGAGCGGGGTTGCGTTCTTCCTCGATCCGCGGCTGGGCAGGGGACCGATTCTCCTCGGGGGCCTCCTCGTTCTAGTCGGCTTTTTCGTTCCATTCGTCGGCACCGAAACGCTCGAGGCCTCGGCGCTGGAGGTCGCGGTCGATGGAGCACACAATCTCTGGCTGGTTCCGGGCGCTGCGGTTTCGATGCTCGGGGTCCTCTGGTTTCGGCGCGGACGACTGTCGATGCATGCGGCCCGACTGGCAGTCCTTGGTCTTGCCCTCGCCGGTTCGTTGCCGCTCTTCTACACGGCGCGCCGCATCGCCGTCACGGCCTCCGCGACGCAAACGGAGATCGACTGGCGCTTCGGCGGTCCCCTGATCCTCATCGGTCTCGCGCTCGGAGCGGTCGGAAGCGTACGTCTGGGCGTCGTGCGTTTTGCCGAGCGCCGCTAGGCGGCTCCCGGTAGGGTCGGCCGGAAGATGTACCCTTGCTGCTGAACGACGCAGACGCGATTGGGGCCTGCCACTCGGGCCCGAGCGACCGCGATACTCGCCGCGTCCAGGAGCTCGCTGTGGCCCCGAATCCTTCCACTCGGGTAGAGGCCGACACCGATTGCGACGCTGATCGTGATTGGTCCGCCGCCGAGATCGTACGGCCGAAGAGCGACCTCCGTGATGAGACGATCGGCCAGCGTGAGTGCTCGAGCCGGTCGCGTGTTGGGAAGCAGCAATCCGTACTCCGCGGTTCGAAACTGGGCCGCCACATCCGTCGCACGAATCGTGCGGTGCATCCGGTCGGAGACGCGATCGAGCAGTCGAGCCGAAACGTCCGCTCCGTACTCCGACACCAACGCACGGAAATCATCGATCGCCACGATGCAGCAGGCCAGCGGGTCGAGATGTCGCGCGGCTTCGGCAAACTCGCGTTCGAGTCGGAGGTGGAAGCCGCGGTGATCGGGAAGATGGCGAAGCTGATCGTGAAGGGAGGTGTAACGGATCTCTTTCTTCGCGAACTGAACGTCGTCGTGAGCTCGTTTAACGCGAAGCATGTTCTCGATCCGAGCGAGCAACTCTGCGTCCTCGAACGGTTTGGCTACGAGTTCGTCTGCCTGGCTGCGAGCCGCCTTCAGCCGGCTCGCCGAGTCGCCTGGGGCGGTCATCACGACGACCGGTACGAAGTCGCTCTTCGTGATCGCCTTGACGACCTTGCCGGCGTCGACACCGCTGAGACCAGGCATCGTGAGGTCGAGAACCGCCAGGTCCACCGGTTGAGCCCTGACTGCGTCCACGGCTTTTTGCCCGCTTTGAACTGCGATGACCGTCGCTCCCTGCGCTCGCAGCAACTGCGCGATCCGCTCCAGCGTCGCCCGATCATCGTCGGCGACGACCACCACCGCTTTCGGAAATGGCCGGACGGTCCCCACCGGGACAGCGTAACCGAGCCGGAGAAGATCCGCGAGCCTGCTTGTTGCCGAGTTTCCTCTACGCAGCGAGCCGACTATACTGCCGATCTACGCACTGGTCGGGTGTGGGGCCTGAATGGAGCTCAAGCAGCAACTCAAACTTTCGCAGCAGCTCATCATGACGCCGCAATTGCAGCAGGCGATCAAGCTGCTGCAGATGTCGCGTATGGAGCTGACTGAGCTCGTTCAAGAGGAGCTCCTCGAGAACCCCGTGCTCGAGGAGGGACCCGAGTCACGCGAGTCGAGTGCCAATCTCGTGGAGGACGCCGCAACGCCAGAGGTCCAAGCGCACGAAGCCAAGAAGGAAGAGATCGACTGGGAGCGGTACCTCGAGAACCAATCGAACGAGGCGCCCATGCCGTCCGTGCGCCGAGGTCCCGATGACGAAATGCCTGGGCTCGAAGCGACGCTCTCGAGCTCCGAGGACTTGACGGACCACCTCGGCTGGCAACTTCGGATGGGCGACTTTGTCGACGACGAGCGAAGGTTTGCGGCACTGGTCATCGGCAACCTCGATGACAACGGCTACTTGAGGGTCGAAGGCGTCGCTCCCGACGAGATCGTGCCACGGCTCGCGTCAGAGGCGGGTCTCGATCGAGAAGATGCAGAAGAAGTGCTGTCGATGATTCAGCAGTTCGATCCCTTGGGGGTCGCTGCGCGGTCGCTCGAAGAGTGCTTGATGATCCAGGCCAAACACTTCGGTATGGACGACCTCGTGCTGCGCGTAATTTCGGAGCATCTCGGCAACCTCGAGAAGCGTCACTACCCCGCGGTCGCTAAGGCGCTCGAATGCTCTCTGGAGGAGGTGTACGACGTCGCCCAAATCATCGCGGAGCTGGAGCCCAGGCCCGCTCGCCGCTTTCAAACGGAGGAGCCTCGGTACATCGTGCCGGACGTCTATGTTCACCGCGTGGGCGACGAGTACTACGTCGTCGCCAACGATGACGGGATGCCCAAGCTCAAGATCAGCGGCTTCTATCGTTCGGCAATGGCTGACAATCCCAAAGCCAAAGAATACATCCAGGACAAGCTGCGAAGCGCGCAGTGGCTGATCCGCAGCATCGATCAGCGACGAAAGACGATCGTGAAGGTCACGGAGTGCATCGTGGACAAGCAGCGCGACTTCTTCGACAAGGGGATCGAGCATCTGAAGCCGATGATTTTGCGTGATGTGGCCGAAACGGTCGGCATGCACGAGAGCACGATTTCCAGGGTCACGAGCAACAAGTACGTCCACACCCCCAGGGGAACTTTCGAGTTGAAGTACTTCTTCAACAGCGCCATAAAGCGGGATCACCACACCGACATTGCGTCGGAGAGTGTTAAGCAAGCCATCAAAGGCATCATTTCGGGAGAGGATCCGAAGGCACCGCTTTCGGATCAGCGAATCGTCGAGATACTTGGAGAGGACGACATCAAGATTGCCCGCCGAACGGTCGCGAAGTATCGTGAGATGCTCGGCATTTTGAGCTCGTCCAAGCGCAAGAAATACTTTTAGAGGCAGGAGGTTCGATGCGTATCAGCTACACATTCCGAAACATGGAGTCCTCCGACTCCATCAAGAACTACGCATCGGAAAAGATCGCCAAGGTCCAGAAGTACATGCGTTCGCCGCTTCATGCGGAGGTCACGTTCTCGATGGAGCGTCACCTCCACCGTGTCGACTTGAACCTCACCGGAGACGGCCACCGGTACGCCGGACACGGACAGTCCGAGGACATGTACGCCACCATCGACCAAGTCGTAGACAAGATCGACCGGCAGGTTCGTGACACGAAGGCAACGGAGAACGACCGCCGCCGCCACAGTGGCGAGTCGGTACGCCACCCTGAAGACTGATCCCATTGCGCCGGTCTGATCTCTGGGGTATCGCCTGGCGGTCATGTTGGCGGGTCTGTTACAACCGGAACGCGTGCGGGTGGGAGTGACCGCGCTCGACAAAGACTCGGCGCTACTCGCGGTGGCTTCGCTTCTGACGATGCCGGAGGATCGGGTCAACCCCGAAGCCGTCTTTGAGGTGCTGCTCGAGCGTGAACGACTTGCCAGCCCCGGGGTGGGCAGCAGCGTGGCCATCCCCCACGGCCGATGTGACGATTTCGACGAACTCCGTGCGGCGGTTGCGATCTGTCCAGCAGGGGTC
>CBDUCC010000240.1:0-6208 GCA_965365555.1 uncultured Myxococcales bacterium
TCAAGGCGGGCTCCCTGAGGCGCTTAGACCCTCGCTCGCCGATGCCTCCCGACCAGAGCCGGGCCGCCACCGGTCCGACAGTCAGCGCCTTTGGGTCGCTGCGGGCTTGGTCCTGTTCGCAGCGCTTGCGATCCTCGTGGTCGCTTCGTTGCGCTAGGATACGGCGCGCAGCGCAGGCTCGGGAGCAACTCATTCACCGGCGCTGGCCGAAGTCAGGTCTTTCACCATGGCTTGCAGTGTTGCCCGTGCAGCGCGCTTCTGCTCCTCGAGCGTCGTCTCTGCGTCCGCAGGGGCTGCCGCGTAGAAATAGAACTTCAGCTTCGGCTCCGTGCCGCTCGGACGCAGCATCGCGCGATGACCGCCCTCGAGCTCGAAGATCAGGAGGTTGCTCGGCACTCTGTCAGTGGCTGGGTAGTCGCCGTCGGGCGTCCGCACGATCTGCCGTTCGAGGTCGAGCATTCGAAGGACCCGGTGTCCGCCGACGGTCCGCGGTGGCTGGTCTCGGACGCGATCGACGGCGGCGCTCATCGCCCGGTTCGCGTCTTCACCATCGAACCGAACCGACACCTGACGATCGACCCAGACACCGTATTCGGCGGATAGGGCGTCGCGCGCGTCCAGCAATGTCTTCCCTTCGGAGGCCCATCGTGCCGCTATGTCGGCGAGCCGCAGTCCGGCACTAATCCCGTCCTTGTCCCTCACGGCAGTCGATGTCGCGTATCCGAGCGCCTCCTCGTAACCGAAGCGGTAGGTGTACCCCTGCGCGACGAGATCGAGGGCTCGGTTCTGAATCCACTTGTGCCCGGTGAGTGTGCGTTCCCAGCGCGCGCCATGGCGCGCTGCGATGCTGCCGAGCATCGGAGTGCTCACCACGGTCGAAAGAACGAGGGGCCGTATCCCAGGCGGAGCCTGCCTCAGCAGGTCGTCGGCCAGCAGCATTCCGATCTCGTTTCCCGAAAGCAGCTCGAAGCCGTTCGGACCCGGTGCCGCCGCGGCGACACGATCGCCGTCGGGATCATTCGCGAGGACCAGATGCGCATCGATGCGTTTCCCGAGCGCGAGGGCTCGGTCCATCGCGCCCGGCTCCTCCGGGTTCGGGAACGCCACGGTCGGAAACGCGCCATCGGGGTCGGCTTGCTCGGCCACGCTTTGGACATCGTCGAAGCCGGCACGGGTGAAGACAGCCCGAAGGACCGACTCGGCCACGCCATGGAGAGCCGTGTAAGCGATTCGAATGGGCACGCGGCCTCTGCGGTCCCCCAACTCGTCCGCGATCGTCGCAACGTAGTCCGCCCGCACCGAGTCGATGCTCTGCACGAGTCCGCGCGCACGGGCGTCATCGAGCGCCAGCCGGGGAGGGTCACCGGGCTCCGCTTCGATGCGCGCCGCGATCCCCACGTCGTTCGGGGCGATGATCTGCGCACCGTTCTCCCAGTACACCTTGTAGCCATTGTACCCGGGTGGATTGTGGCTGGCGGTGATCATGACGCCGCCTGCGGCCTGAAGCCGCAAGACCGCGAAGGCGAGAACCGGAGTCGGGACGACATCGTCAAACGTCCAGACGGGAATGCCCGCGGCCGTCGCGACTTCGACTACGTCACGCTGAAAGACATCGCTCTTCGGCCGAGCGTCGCGACCGACGCAGATCCCACGCGTCTCGGTGTCCGGGACCTGCTCCCGCAACCAGGCGCAAAGACCTGCGGTCGTGCGGGACACCGTCACGCGGTTCATGCGATTGGGTCCGGCACCGAGAAGGCCCCGAAGCCCTGCCGTGCCGAACTGGAGCGAGGCTCCAAAACGCGAGCGGAGTGCGACCCGATCGTCTGCTTCGATCAACGCTTGCACCTCGTCGCGCGTCTCCGGGTCCGGATCGATCGCAAGCCATTGCCGAGCCTTCTCAACGGTGCTCATGGGAGCTCTCCCATAATTGCTTCGTTCTGAATGTATTCGCGTTCCTTGAACCAGACTGCGACCGGCACGAAGAGCACGGCCGTCACGGCCATGGCCCCGGCGAAGAATAAATAATACGACGGACCATCGAGCGAGGTCGATCCGTCCGGGTTCTGAATGAAGAAATTGACTCCGGCCGTGAAGAGGTTGCCTAGCGAAACGCTCATCAGGAATGCCCCCATCACCACGGACTTCATGCGGCGAGGAGCCTGCGTGTACGAGAACTCGAGCGCGGTGATCGAGACGAAGATTTCCGCCGCCGTCATCAGCACGTATCCGCCGAGCTGCCAGATGATGTTGACGCTCTCCCCCGCGTCGAGGCGCGCCTCCAACCAGGCCGGGAGCAGGAACGCAGGCACGGTGAGGAAGAGACCGAGCGAAATCTTCCGAAGCGGAGTCAGCGGCCAGAACCGGTCGAAAGCCGGGTAAACGACGCGGTTGAAGAGGGGAATGAACAGCAATACGAGAGCCGGGTTCAGCCACTGGGCTTGCGACGGATCCCAGTCGATGATGAAATGCCGGTCCATTCGCTCTGCCTGGAGCACCCAAGCCGAGCCCTGTTGGTCGAAGAGAGCCCAGAACATGGCGATGAAGGCGTAGATCACGAACAGCTTTCCCAGGGCCACCAGTCCCTCGCCGCTGAACACCTCCCGCACGAAGGCGACCCCGCCCGGCGGGATGTGCACGAACTTGTCGCGCCCCATCCAGAAGACCAGCGTCGCAATTGCCATCAAGACGCCGGGAACTCCGAAGGCGACCGACGACCCGAAGCGATGCAGCATTGGTTCGGCGAAGAGGATCGACGCGAGCGCGCCAACGTTGATCGAGAAGTAGAACCACCCAAACACCTTCGGAAGAAGGGCGGCATTGGACGGGCCGAACTGATCACCCACGTGCGCCGAGACGCAGGGTTTGATCCCGCCGGAGCCAATCGCGATGAGACCGAGGCCGATCGCCAGGCCGGAGCGCGAGTCATCGACCGCAAGTGCGAGATGCCCGAGGCAGTAGACGATCGAGAGCGCCATGATCGTTCGGTACTTGCCGAGAAACGCGTCCGCGAGGATCGCGCCGAGGATGGGGAACGCGTACACCGCGGTCACGAACCCGTGGAACCAGGTCTTGGCCTGCTCGTCGCTCATCAGGTCGAGCTCGCCGCTCGGGCCCATCAGGTACTTGGTCATGAAGACGACCAAGATCGCGCGCATCCCGTAGTAGCTGTATCGCTCTGCGGCCTCGTTCCCGACGATGTAGGGAATTCCGGGGGGCATCCCCGCTCGCGGCTCGGGAGCCGTCCGGTAGCGCTTCGAATCGGGCATTTTGTGATCCTAGTGGATTTCTTCTGTGCTAGCGGCTTTTTAGTTCTCAACTGGCACGCGAAGTCCCTCCGCTTTTTTTCACCGAGATGGTAGTAGAGGCAACACTTATCGGGATGCGGCGGGGCCCTGCCTCCGCACGCGAAGATGCATTGGAGGAGAGCGTGACGAAGAGCAATGATTTGAACGTGCTCAACCGGGGTTGGGTCGCGACGCTGTTAGCGGTATTCGTGAGCGTGGTCTCGATGGCTTCGGCTGTTTCGGCCCAAACCACGGCTTCCACTCAAATCGATCTCAATCAGTTTCGGCCCGCCGAGCTAGCCACCGACGGCTTCGCCGTCAGCACCGCCGACGGCCAAGGGCACAAGCGCTTCGGGTTCATGGTCTACATGGACTACAACGATGACGCCCTGGTGTTCCAGCAGGTTGGCACCAGCACGACCTCTTCGGTCGTGCACCGGCAGCTGACCGGTCACCTCGTGTTCAACTTGGGGCTCTGGGATCACCTCGTGCTCTTCTTCGATCTGCCGTACCACTTCATCGTCGACTCGGGGCAGGGCGCAGCCGATGGGCTCCCGGGCGGCCCCAACGGTGATTTCAACTACTTGCTCCCGAGCGGTGCGGGACTCGGAGACACCTACGTCGGCGCACGAGGCAATCTCTTCGGCACGCGGGAAGACGTGTTCCAGATCGCGCTCCAAGCGACGATGACGATCAATACCGGATCGCTCGCCGACGGCCAGCAGAAGTATCTGGGGCAGGTCGACAAGAAGCCGTACCTTGGCGGCTGGTTCGAGCTCTTGATGACCTTCAACGCTGGCGAGTTCGTCCGAATCCCGATCCAGGCCGGATACAAGCTCGGCACGCAAGGTCAGGCCGTGACCGATACCTTGTTCGTGGGCAACGAGTTCACATACGGCGGTGGTCTCTTGTTCACGCTCCTTTCGGACCAGATCATGATCTCCGCAGAAGCCTTTGGGCGCACCGCGGCGAACAGCACCGTCAACTTCTGGAGCCGGGAAGAGACACCGGTCGAGGTGCTCGGTGGCTTCAAGTACCTGCATCCCAAGGGCTTCGTGGTCGGCGCCATGGGTAGTGCCGGCGTCACTCCCGGCTACGGCGCTCCCGATTGGCGCGCTGGCGGCATGATCGGCTACACGATGCCAGGCAAGCCGGTCGATCTAGACAGCGACGGTGACGGCATTCTGGACGAGGTCGACGAGTGTCCGAACGAGGCGGAAGACTTCGACGGGTTCATGGATGAGGACGGATGTCCCGATCTCGACAACGACGGTGACGGCGTGCTCGACACCCAGGACAGCTGCCCGAACGACCCCGAGGACATCGATGGTTTCCAGGACGAAGATGGCTGCCCGGATCCCGACAACGACGCGGACGGCATTCTCGACGTCGATGACCTCTGCCCGAACGAGCCAGGACCGCCCGAGAATCAGGGCTGCCCGGATCCCGATCGCGATGGCGACGGCGTTCCGGATCGCGTGGACAACTGTCCTGACGAGCCTGGGAAGGTCGAGTACCAGGGTTGTCAGTCCCCGCAGCTCGTCAAGATCGGGGCGGATAGGCTCGATATTCTCGAGAAGGTCTATTTCAAGACCGGAAGCGCGAAACTCCAGAAACGCTCCTGGGCGCTTCTCGACAACGTGGCCGCTGTCATGAACGCGCATCCGGAGATCCGGCAGGTTCGGGTCGAGGGTCACACGGACTCGACCGGCAAGCTCAACTTCAACATGAGGCTCTCGAAGGCGCGCGCCGACACGGTGGTCCGCTATCTGGTGGGCCGAGGCAAGGTCGATCCAGCGCGGCTCACCGCCGAGGGCTACGGTCCGACACAACCCCTCGTACCGGATGCGAAGACCAAGGAAGAGCTAGCCCAGAACCGCCGCGTGGAGTTCGTCGTCACGGACGTCGACGAGTCGGTCGAGAGCGAGTTCAAAGAGGGCGACGTCTACAGGAAGTAGCCGCGATCCAGGACCCCCCTATCGGGGGGCCCTGCAGCGGGCTCTCGGCCACGGTCCGGAGCCCGCTGCGTGGGTTCGCTCAGCTTGCGGTCCGTAGGGGCCAGCGCTGATGCTTGGAGCCGAGATTCAAGTTGGCAAGAAGCTGACGGGCTTGGCGCATCGTGATGCGCGAAGCCGGATCGTGCCGAATGCATCGTGCGACGAGCGCGCCGAGCTCCTGCGTCGCAGGCTGTTCCATCAGAGAGCGGACGAGCTCCGGATCGCCGTCATGGGTCATGTGTTGCGTAATCAGTGAGTCTTCGGCAGCTTCGTCGAAGAGCGTCTTCCCGGTGTAGGCTTCGAAGATCAGGCAACCAAAGGCGTAGACATCGGCTGCAATGGCCTGAGACACTCCACCGGTGCCCCAGATCTCCGGCGCTCCGTAGTTCGCCGTTCCACAGCCCGGGCGCAGATGCCTTCCGGCCAGTCCGAAATCAACGAGCACCGGCTTCGGTGGTTGACCCACGCCGGTCGTGGCGTTGGCGTTGCAGACGATGATGTTGGATGGCTTCAGATCGAGGTGCGCGACGCCGACCTGGTGCATGGCATCGAGACCCGCGCCAACTCCGAGCAATAGCTCGCGTGTCCGGCTGAACGAGAGATCACCCATCTCCAGCATACGCTCGAGGCTCGGGCCTTCCACCAACTCCATGACGAGGATGGGTTTTGGATTGGCGCCTGCATCGAAGGTCACGAAGCGCGCGATGTTCGGGTGGTCGGGGAGCGCGAGCAGTGCTCCGGCCTCCTCGCGAAACAATCGCAGGAACTCCTCTTCTGAAAGTGTCCGCGCCGCCGCGGCGGAGTAGTCGGGAACCTTCAGCGCGAACAGTGGGGCGCTCTCGTCGTGGCGGTTTTCTAGGCGTCGCGCGATTTACTCCGATCCGTCCGCTCCGGTGCCAACCGTGCGCACCAGGTGGAATCCGCCAA
>CBDUCC010000241.1:0-6171 GCA_965365555.1 uncultured Myxococcales bacterium
CTTCGGGCTTGTTGCGCCCGGTGATGACGAGGATGAAGACCTCGTCGCCACCTGGGGCGGCGCGCACCTCTCGGCACAGCTCGAGGCCGGAGCACCCGGGCAGGGTCCAGTCGACGAGCATGAGCTCGAACGGTTCCTCCAGGTGGGCAGCGAGAGCCTCCTCGGCGGAACCCACCGCGATCACGTTGTAATCTCGCTCACGAAGCCATTCACTCAGGAGCCCCCGCACGGAGCTCGAGTCGTCGACGACCAGCGATCGCAGCGGCGCTCCCTTCATTAGCCCTTAAGTCTAGTCCAATCTATGGAAAAGGTTCATGGTTTCGTGCACCGCTTGACGGACTCCCGTTCATTACTAAGCTGCTCATGGATGACGCGGCGCGTTATCCAGAGGAGGGTGTGGCGATGAGTGGCAAGAACCAACTCCGGAAGAGCGGGAACCGGATCCAGAAGCAGGGAGCCCTCTGGCTCCAGCAGACCCGAAAGGCGGGTGAGGTTTTCGCCGGGGAAACCCAGGCAGCCGGCCAGGTCTTCGTACGGGACGTCACCACAGCAAGTCAGAAGCTCGCGGCCGATTGGCAGCGCTCGACGGCGGCCCTGCGCAAGACACTTCAGAAGGAGGCGCTCGACTGGCAGAAGCTCGTCCTCCAGACACGGGACGCGTACGCCGCCGCCGCGCAGACGCGGGTCCGAGGCCTTGAGGCGCAGGCGCGCAACACGCAGTCCGCGCTGAAGCCCGATGCGCTCGAAAACGCCGTGCTCGAGTCGACCCGAGATCTTTTGGCCAAGGCGCAGACGACCGTCGAGCAGCGGATCGAGAAGGCCGAAGCCCCGACGAAACCGGCCGCGAAGGCGAAGCCCCGACGCAAGAGCAGCAAACCGAAAGCGGCGACCAAGAAGCCCGACGCTCCGATTCGCAACTACGATCAACTCAGCGCGAAGGACGTGGTGAGTCGCGTGCAGCGTCTCTCGGGACCCCAAGCCACCGCGGTGCTCGAGTACGAGCGTGCAAAGAAGAAGCGGGCGACGGTCATCCGAGCCGCGCAGAAGCGGCTCGCGGTCGGGAGCTGAGGCGCCTGTACAGCTGAGCAGTCTCGGGTACACTCGCGGCCGTGGGCGAAGTGAAACAGGTCCTCGTCGCGGACGACGAGGAGAACCTGCGTCGCGTCTTGAAGGCGCAATTGCAGCATGACGGATACGAGGTGCACAGCGTGTCCGACGGAGCCGCCGTGCTCGATGCGATGTCCGAGCATCACATCGACGTCTTGATCACCGACCTTCGCATGCCGAAGCTCGACGGTATGAAAGTGCTGAAGGCGGTTTCGGACCGCTTTCCACACGTGCCGGTGATCATGATCACCGCCCATGGCACGGTCGATACCGCCGTGGAGGCGCTGAAGCTCGGCGCGTTCGACTACGTGACCAAGCCATTCGATCGAGCCGAGCTCCGTCGCGTCGTCAGCAAAGCCGCACGAACGCGAGAGCTGTCGCAGCAGCATGTCAGCGGCGACCCGAGCGAACGTGGGCGTTACCGGATCATTGGTCAGTCGGAGCCGATGCGGCGAGTCTACGACGTGATCGAGAAGGTCGCGGACACCCCGAGCACCGTGTTGATCACCGGCGAAAGCGGTACCGGAAAGGAGCTCATCGCTCGCGCGCTGCACGAGAACAGCCGGAGAAACGACAAGCCGTTCGTCAGTGTGAACTGTGCCGCCATCCCATCGGAGCTCCTGGAAAGCGAGCTATTCGGCTACGAACGCGGTGCGTTTACCGGGGCAGTGACCAGCAAGCCGGGGCGGTTCGAGCTCGCTCACGGCGGCACGCTGTTTCTGGACGAGATCGCCGAGATTCCGGTCAGCATGCAGGTCAAGCTCCTGCGTGCGCTCCAAGAGCAGCAGTTCGAGCGGGTCGGCGGGATCAAGACGATTACCGTAAACGTGCGCCTCATCGCTGCGACCAACCGCGATTTGAAGGCACGAATCGCGGACGGCGATTTTCGTGAAGACCTCTACTACCGACTGAACGTCGTGCACGTTCAACTGCCACCGTTGAGGGCTCGCCCGAGCGACATCCGGCTGCTGATCGAGCACTTCGTCCAGCAGTTCAATGCCAAGCTCGGCCGGGCCGTCACCGGATTCGAGCCCGATGCGCTGGCGGAGCTCGAGCGCTACGGCTGGCCTGGCAACATCCGAGAGCTCGAGAACGTCGTCGAGCGATGCATGATCTTTGCCGAGGACGGGGATGTCGAGGCGAAGCATCTACCCGCGGAGGTACGGGATTTCGACCGCGAGCCAGGGGATGGGGGAATGGCTGGCATCGAAGCGCTCGCGGTTCCCGCAGAGACCGGGCTCAAAGAGGCGGTGCGCGAGGCCACCTCGAAGCTCGAGCGGCAGTTCATCGCGAGGGCTCTCGAGCAGACCGGCGGCAACGTCACCCACACGGCGCGTCTGCTCAAGATCTCGAGAAAGAGCCTTCAAAACAAGATGAAGGAGCTCGGGCTCCGCAACGACTGAGCTTCAGTTCCCGTCATCCTCGGCCGGCCGGGCAAGCATGGCCTCCAGATCATCCCGACTCACGGGCTTTTGCAGCACGGGGTTTGGCACCGACGCTGCGAACTTGCGAAGCCGGGGCGTGAAGGCTCCGCCACTCATGAATACGATCCGCTCGGCCAGCTCGGGCTTCTGGCGCCGGATCGAATCGTAGAACGACTTGCCGTCGATCCGCGGCATCATCAGGTCACAGATGATCGAGTCGAACTCCGAATCCGCATCGAGCAGCGCCAGTGCCTCCACACCGCCGAGCACGGTGACCACGTCGTAGCGACGCCGCAGCCGGCGCCGGAGCGCCGAGAGCACCATGGCGTCATCATCGACGATCAGCA
Organism: uncultured Myxococcales bacterium; assembly: GCA_965365555.1. Lineage (GTDB taxonomy): Bacteria > Myxococcota_A > Polyangia > Polyangiales > Houyiibacteriaceae > SG8-38. Next base: position 2,879 of record CBDUCC010000241.1, read on the forward strand.
GCCGGACCCGACGGAGCGGGGCTTCGGAGATCGGCCGACTCTCCCGCACAGGCTCCGCGACCTCGAGTCCGGTCTCGATCGGGATCACGAGATCGAAGCGCGTGCCGCCTTCAAGTAGATGATGCACCTCGAGGCAGCCGCCGTGCTCCACGGCGATGCGACGACACGAGGCGAGCCCGAGCCCCATCCCTCCGCGATGAGACTTGGTGGTGAAGCCGGCGGTGAAGATGCGGTCGCGGTGCTCTTCTACGATCCCGGTTCCGGTGTCCCTCACCGAGATCACCACGCTCTGCTCGTCGGACCGGGTGGCGACGACGATTCGGTGTTTCTCGTAGGCTCCGCCTTCGATCGCCTCGGCCGCGTTGGTGAGCAGGTTCACCAGCGCCTGCGTAATCTTCCCAGGAAACGCCGCGACCGAGGGTATCGGCTCGAAGCGTTTCACGAGCCGGGCGCGATAGCGGATCTGGTTGAACACCATGGCGCAGGCGTCATCGACGACGCGCGTGAGATCCACCAACTCGGCGCGGTCATCGTCGGCCCGAGAGAACGTTCCGAGGCTCCGCGCGATGTCCTGAATTCGGTGGGTCCCCTTGTAGCAGTCCGTCAGCATGTCGGCGGTATCGTCTAGGATCTCCTGCAGGTTCGCCTCGGCCGCCAAGCGATCGAAGGATTGCGGGGTGATCGCCTCCTGGGTCGACAGCTCGACGCGGAGCTGTCGCACGAAGCGGCGTATCGCCTGATGCGACTCTCGCAGACTCTCGAGGTTGGCCAGAACGAAGGTCAGCGGGTTGTTCACCTCGTGCGCAAGCCCTGCAGCCAAACGACCTACGGCGCGGAGACGGTCTTCCGAGATCCGAAGCCCGGTGATCGAGGGCGGGACACTGGGAGGCATGCTGGGCGGTACGCTGGGTCGGAGCGCGGGCTGGAGCTGGATGATCGTCGCGTCGAGGCCATCCCAGATCGAGGCGATCGCGGTCGCCGTGAGCTGATAGCTCTGTGAATCGGCGAGGCCGATCGAGTAGAGCGCGGGGGCTCCTTCCTCGGGAACGGCGTGGGGAAACGGCTCGGCAAGCAGGTCCTCGCACTCGGCGCCGAGCATGGCGCAGGCCGCCGGATTGACGAACACGACCTGATCGCTCGAGTCGAGCACGACGATGCCGTCGGTGGCACGGTTCAGAAGGAGCCGGCTCCGGGTCTCGGTGCCGTGGGCATCTCGAAGTTGCACGAGCAGGCGGCGAAGCTCGTACTCTCGGTTGATCGATTGCTGGAGCCCGGCGACATAGTCGTCCGAGAGCGTCATCGCCCAAGGCTTCTCGGGGGGCAGGGTGCAAGCGTCGTCGCCGAGCAGCAGCGTGCACAGCCCGCGGGAGGTCGCAGGCAGCTCGGTGCCGAGCGCCGTGTCCCAGCAAAGGACGTGCGGCGCATGGTTCTCGAAGTGCTGGATCGCGTCCTCTCGGTGAACCGCGACCCGGCAAACCACGGTTTCTGGCCACGCATGCAGGCTCTCCCGAACCATCATGATCCGCTCGGGATTGCCGGAGGCGATGAGCACACGGATGCGCCGAGTGCTCGAAACAAGCGATTTCTGAGCTTTGCCTACCAGCAAGATTCACCCCTGAGGCGGATCCATCTTGACGCCCCTCTAAAACCATAGCACTGTAATAAGGCGCTGGTAACGGTATTTTAGGTGGTGATGGATGCTCGGTGGGCGCGACAGCGAAGAGGAGCACGAGTTGCGGGATGTCCTCCTGGTCGAGGACAACGTGATCGATGCACAGCTGATCCGCCGGCTGCTACGGCGGGTGACCGCGGCCTACTACCGAATCACCCACGTTCGGACGCTGAACGACGCCATGCTCTGTGCCGAAGAGTTCACGCCGGACGTGATCCTCGCCGATCTCAACCTGCCGGACTCGCGTGGCACCCAGACGGTCGCAAGCCTTCAGACCTCCTACCCGGACATCCCCTTGGTGATCGTGAGCTCCTGGGAGGATGAAGCGATCTCGCTTCGCTCGGTGAAAGCGGGCGCGCAGGACTATCTCGTGAAAGGTCACATCGACGGGGCGAATCTCCACCGCGTGATTCGCTATGCCGTCGAGCGGAAGCGAACGGAGCTCGAGCTCGTGCGGCTCGCACACTACGACCAGCTCACCTCGCTTCCCAATCGCACCTTGCTCCGGGAACGCGTCGAGCACGCACTCGCGCGCGCAGTGCGAGCAGGAACGGGCGTCGCGACGCTGGTGCTCGACATGGACCGATTCAAAGAGATCAATGACATGCTCGGCCACGATGTCGGCGACAAGCTCTTGGTCGAGGTTGACCAACGGATCAGTGCGGCGGTGCGCGATCAGGACTCCGTGGCCCGCCTTGGCGGGGACGAGTTCGCCGTGGTGCGCGAAGGGGTCAGCGAAGCGAAAGAGGTGCTTCCCGTCATCGAGCGAATCGTCGACAGCCTGGCCGACCTGAGCACGCTGAGCGGCCACGATTTGAACAGCTCGACAAGCGTCGGGATCGCGATGTACCCGGAGAACGGAAGCAATCTCTCGGAACTGCTGCGAGCGGCGGATCTGGCAATGTATCAGGCGAAGTCGTCGGGACGGGGGCGCTATCAGTTCTTCGCCGACCAGATGCAGGAAGAGGCTCAGACGCGCCATGCGCTCGAATGGGCGCTTCGGAGGGCGGTCGAGCGCCAGGAGTTTCGGCTCGTCTACCAGCCGCAGCTCTGCCTCCGAACCGGTGCGGTGATCGGTGTCGAAGCTCTGATTCGGTGGATGAACCCGACCCGGGGGCTGCTCACGCCCTATCACTTCATCACCGGTCTCGAGGATTTCGGCCTGATCAACGAGGTCGGGGAGTGGGTGCTTCGGACGGCATGCGAGCAGGTGCGCCGCTGGCACGCGATGGACTTCGAGCCCTTGCGCATCGGAGTGAACGTGTCTGCCCAGCAGTTCGAGGACCCGATGCTGATCGACAAGATACGAGGCGCGCTCGACGAGACCCGGTTGCCACCCGAGTTCCTGGAGCTCGAGCTGACCGAAAGCTCTCTGATGAGCGATCCGGGACAGGCCGGCGCACTCCTGCGCGAGATCCGAGCGGTCGGGGTCCGAATCGCGATCGACGATTTCGGAACGGGCTACTCCTCGCTCACGTACCTGCACGATTTCCCGCTGAACGCGCTCAAGATCGACAAGAACTTCGTGCAGAGCGTCGAGGCGAACGACCGAGGCGGGCCGATCGCGAACATGATCGTCGGCCTCGGCAAGAACCTCGGTCTCGATGTGATCGCCGAAGGG
>CBDUCC010000242.1:0-6136 GCA_965365555.1 uncultured Myxococcales bacterium
ATGAGGAAGTCAGCCACGACCCATGCTCCTGCGAGCCGCTGCGACGATCCGATCGACCTGCGGAAGGGCGGCATCCTCGAGGTGCTTCGCGTAGGGGATCGGCACCTCGAGAGTGCACACTCGCTCGATGGGCGCGTCGAGGTCGTAGAAGGCGTCCTCCGCCAAAATCGCGCTGATCTCGGAGGCCAGGCTCCCCGTCTTCCAAGCCTCGTCGATGACCACGGCCCGATGTGTCCGCCCAACGCTTTGGAGAATCGTGTCACGATCGAGCGGTCGGAGGCTTCGAAGGTCGACCACCTCGGCGTCGAGGCCGTCTTCGCGCAGCACCTCGGCGGCATCGAGGGCTTTGTGCAGCGAGCCGCCGTAGGCGATGAGGCTCAGGTCCTTCCCGGGGCGCCGTACGATCGCTTTCCAAGGGGAGGGCGCCTCGCTCGTCGTGTCGAACTCGCCTTCGATCCCGTAGAGCATCTGATGCTCGAATAGGAACACGGGATCCGGATCTTCGACAGCCGCGAGGAGCATGTCGTGCGCGTCCTGCACCGTGGCCGGCGCCAGCACCTTGATACCGGGAATGTGGGCGTACCAGTTCTCGAGGCTGTGTGAGTGCTGTGCGGCGATCTGCTTGCCGCCACCGGTTGCCATGCGGACGGCGATCGGGACCTCGAATTGTCCGCCCGACATGTGGCGTAGGATCGCCGCATTGTTCACGACCTGGTCGAGCGCGAGCAGACTGAAGTTCACGGTCATGACTTCGATGATCGGGCGCATGCCCCCCAGGGCGGCCCCGATCCCTGCGCCAACGAAACCGGATTCACAAAGTGGCGTGTCACGAACGCGTTCCTCGCCGAACTGCTCGAGCAATCCTTTGCTGACGGCGTAGGGGCCTCCGTATCGCCCCACGTCCTCACCCATCAAGAAGACCCGTGGATCCTCCCGAAGGAGGGTTTGAAGGGCAGTGCGAACGGCATCTCGATACGTAGTCACGACAGATCCCTCGCATAGGTGTGACGGGCGATGTTCTCGATCGGCTCCCACTCGCCTTGCTCGGCGAACTCGACGGCGGCGGCGACTTCGGCGGCAGCCTCGTTCTCGATCGCATCGATGTCGGCTTGCGAGATCAAGCCCTCGGCGAGCAGACGTGCCTGGAAGCTCTCGATCGGGTCGTCCTTCTTTCGCTCCTCGACCTCCTCTTTGGATCGGTAGAGCTCGGCGTCGTACATCGAGTGAGCCCTGAAGCGATAGGTCCTGAGCTCGAGAAACCTCGGCTTGCTGGTCTCGCGAACGAGCTCTGCTTCATTGTGAACGGCGCGCTCGACGGCGACCACGTCCATCCCGTTGACCGAGTCGGCGGGCACTCCATAGGCCGGAGGATTGTTGGCGATATCCTGGTCGGAGACGTGCCGATCGAGGGCTGTCCCCATGGCGTACTCGTTGTTCTCGCAGAGAAACAATACCGGAAGCTGCCAAAGCGCCGCGAGGTTCAGCGACTCGTGGAACTCTCCTTCGTCCGTTGCGCCGTCACCGAAAAAGCACGCCGTCACGCGAGGCTCACCCTTCATCTTGTCGGCAAGGGCGAGGCCCACGGCGATTGGAAGACCGCCGCCCACGATTGCGTGCCCGCCATAGAAGCGCCGCTCCGCCGAAAACAAGTGCATCGATCCGCCGCGACCGCCCGAGCAGCCGTTCGCCTTGCCGTACATCTCTGCCATGATCTCGCCGGCAGGGATGCCCCGTACCAAGGCGTGCCCGTGCTCCCGATAGGTCGCAACGATGTTGTCGTCTTCACGAAGTGCATGCATCGCGCCGACGCCGACGGCCTCTTCTCCGATGTATAGGTGGAGGAACCCTCGGATCTTCTGTTTGGAATAGAGCTCTGCGCTCTTCTCTTCGAGCCGCCGAATGCGGATCATGTCGCGTAAGAGCTCGAGCGCGTGGTCCGTCGAGATGTCCAGCTTCAACTTGGTCCTCCTTCGAGCGTCGAGGTGTCCCCTTCGGGCAAGCCGAGCTCCCGTGCCTTCAAAAGGCGACGCATGATCTTTCCGCTACGCGTCTTGGGCAGCGACTCGCAATAGTCGATTTCGCGCGGGGCGGCGGTACCGAGATTCTTGCGGCCGAAGCCGAGAAGCTCTCGCTGAAGCGCCTCCGTCCATTCGTAGTCTGGCAACAGGCTCACGAAACCCTTGATGATCGTGCCCGCCACGGGGTCCGGCTTGCCGATGACCCCCGCCTCGGCGACCGCGGGATGCTTCATCATCACGCTTTCGACCTCGAACGGGCCGATCAGGTGCCCCGCCGACTTGATCACGTCGTCTGCCCGGCCGACGAACCAGTAGTAGCCATCCTCGTCGCGACTGGCGAGGTCACCCGAGAGGTACCAACCATCGCGAAAGCATGCCTCGTAGCGTGTCTCTTCGTTCCAGTAGCCTCGGAAGACCGATGGCCAATCCGGCCGAAGCGCGAGCTCGCCATCCTCGTGGGGATCCTCCACCTCCTCCATCTTACCGTCGTTGGCTTCGCGGAGGATCGCAGCGGTGATTCCAGGCATCGGCCGGCCCATCGAACCTGGCTTCACGTCCATCGACGCGTAGTTCGCGATCATGATCGCGCCGGTTTCGGTCTGCCACCAGTTGTCGTGAAACGGCATGCCGAACACCTCTTGGCCCCAGATCACCGCTTGCGGGTTCAGAGGCTCGCCGACGCTCGCCATGAAGCGAAGTGCCGAGAGGTCCCGGCTCTTCGGCAGCTCGGCGCCCGTCTTCATCAGCATTCGAATCGCCGTCGGAGCGGTGTACCAGAGCTGAACCTTCTCCTCTTCGAGGATCTGGTACCAGCGTTGCGGGTCGAACTCCGCCTCGTCGACGACCATCGTGACGCGGTTCAACAGCGGCGCGCTGATTCCGTACGACGTGCCCGTGACCCAGCCCGGATCCGCTGTGCACCAGTAGACGTCGCCAGGGTGCATGTCGAGCGCGAGCTTGCCCGTCACGTAGTGCGTGAGCGCGGCCTGGTGGACGTGGTAGGCGCCCTTTGGAGTGCCGGTCGTGCCACTAGTGAAGTGGAGCAGGCAGGGCGTCTCCGGGTCGGTCTCGTCGATCTCATAGACCGCCGAGGCCGCACTCATCGCGGAGGCCCAGTCGAGCGTGCCATCGGGCTTCTGAGGTCGCTTCGGGTCGGCGACGAGGATGACGTGCTCGAGCGTCGGGATACGATCCCGGAGGGCCGCGATACGACGCTTGTAGAGCCGTTCGGTCGTGATCAGCGCCCTGGCCTCGCCGAGTTGGAGACGCTGGGCGATCGGCTCGGGCCCAAATGCCGAGAACAGAGGGCAAAACATCGCTTGATGCTTGAGCGTCCCTAGCGCCGCGATGTAGAGCTCCGGGATGCGACCGGCGAGCGAATACACCCGGTCGCCGCGCTTCACGTCGAGCCGGTCGAGCACGTTGGCGAACCGGTTGCTGAGCGCATCGAGCTCGCCATAGCTGATCTCGCGCCGCTCCTCCCTCTTGCCGAGCCAGACGATCGCCTTTTGAGCGCCGTGCCCCTGCGCCACGTGGCGGCCGACCGCCTCGTACGCAAGATTGAGTCCCCGATCGCCCGGAAGACCGTCGAGCTCCGTGCGAGCTTGATCCCAAGAGAACGACGCACGAACGTGGTCGTAGTCGTTCAGGTTCGGAGCTGCGTGCCCTTCCTTTGGTTGCTTGGCAATCCGCATGTCAATGCCGGTCTCCATGCCGGACCGCTTCGATCAGCATCCGGCGCTCTGCAGAGGCAATCACCTGACGCGTCCGTGGCACGGCGTCGGGATTGACGGAAATCGAAGTGATGCCGAAGCGCACCAGCTTCTCGGCAAACTCGGGCCTGTTCGACGGGGCCTGGCCGCAAAGCGATGACGTCAGCCCGTTCTCGCCGGCGCTTCGGACGATCCGCTCGATGGCCCAGAGCACGGCATCATCGGCTTCGTCGAACAGCTCTGCGCAGATCGCCGAGTCGCGGTCGACGCCCAGCATGAGTTGGGTGAGATCGTTCGAACCGATCGAGACGCCCTGGATCCCAAGCTTGGCGTAGTCGGGGATGCGGTAGACGATCGACGGCACCTCGGCCATCACCCAGCGTAGGAGTCCGTGGTCGCAACCCAACCGATGCCGGTCGATGCGCTCGAGGCAAGCCTCGAGCTCCCACTTCGTTCGGACGAAGGGAATCATGAGGTTCACGTTGGGCGACACCTCTCGCACCCGTGCGAGGATCTCGAGCTCCAAGTCGAACAGCTCCGGGTCTTTGACGTACCGAAAACAACCTCGATAGCCGATCATCGGGTTCTCTTCGTGTGGTTCGTAGTCCTCGGCGCCGCGGAGTCCGGCGAACTCATTCGTTCGGAAGTCGTAGGTCCGATAGATGACGGGCCGTGGGAAGAACGGCTTTGCGATCCGGAGAATCGAGCTCGTCATCTTCGTGACGAACTCCTCGGCGCCCCCTTCGGCAAGCAGCGCCTTGGGATGCTTGCCGTTCAGCGCATCGGTGATCATGAACTCGGCGCGGAGCAGACCGACTCCGTCGACCGGCAGCCTAGCGGCATCTTCGGCGGCATCGGCGATGGCGAGGTTCACGTAGAGGCGCGTCGCCAAAGGCTCGAGTGTCGTCTCAGGCGCCGCCACCACCGTGGACGCTTGCGGGGCGGAGGCAGCGCTGGCCGACGCTACCCTGGTGGAATCGCCCGAGCTGATCTCGCCCCGAGAGCCATCGACGGTGACGAGCTGGGAGCTCTTGAGAAGACGGGTCGCGTTCCCCGTGCCGACGACACAAGGAATCCGCAGCTCTCGACTCACGATGGCCGCGTGGCAAGTCATGCCACCGTCGTCGGTGACCAGCGCTCCGGCGTGCCGCATCACCGGGACCCAGTCCGGGCTGGTCATCTGGGCGACCAGGATCTCGTCCTTGCCGACCTTGGCATCGACCTGGAGCTCCCGCATGACGCGCACCTTGCCGGCGACGATGCCCGGCGAGGCTCCCAACCCGCTGAGCAGCGTCTTGCCGGTTTCTTCCTCGAGGGTGGTGATCGGACGCGACTGTACGATGTAGATCTTCCCGTCGGCGAGGGACCACTCGATGTCCTGCGGGGCTTGGTAGTGCTTCTCGATCTCCAGGCCGAGCGAGGCGACCTCGAGCACGCGAGCGTCATCGAGGACTCTCGACTCACGGAGCTCTCTCGAGTTCTCGATGCGCACCTCGGTCCCATCGGCCTCACGGACGATTCGGTGACCTTTGGAGCCGACGCGCGCGCTAAGGAGCTCGAGCTCGGGGATCGAGGGGTCCGGAGACCGCCGAACGAAGTACGTATCCGGCTCGACCTGACCGCCCACGACGACCTCGCCGAGGCCGTAGGCCCCTTCGATCAGCATCCGGCTACGGTCTTGTGAGATCGGATCGACCGTGAACATCACCCCCGAGGCTTCAGAGTCGACCATCCGCTGGACGACCACCGCGATTGTAGGTTCGTCCTCGAGTCCCAGGCTGTGCCTGTAGGCGACCACGCGCGGTGCCCAGAGTGAGGCCCAGCAGTCGAGGATCCGCTGAATGAGCGTCTCCTCCACGACGTTGGTGAAGGTGGCGTTCATGCCAGCAAACGACGCTTCAGCGGTGTCTTCGGCGGTGGCCGAGGATCGGACGGCGACGCGGGCGCCAGGGCCGAGATCGGCAAAGGCCTCCATGACGGCGGCGCGAACGTCCTCCGGAACGCCGGCCTCGTGAATCGCCCTCCTCAGTTCTTCCGAGGCGAGCTTGAGGGCGGTCGAGTCGTCCAGGTCGGTCTTCCGCACCATGGCGAGCAGGCGCTGCCTGCAGCCTGCAACGTCGAGGGCGTGCAGGTAGGCCTGCCCGGTCAGGACGAACCCGGGCGGCACGGGAAGCCCCGCCGCCGTCATCTCGCCCAAGTTCGCCCCTTTGCCGCCCGCGATCGCTGTGTCGTCGCGGCGCAGGGTCTCGAAATCGCGCACGAACTCAGAGGTCTTGGCCACCATGCTATGAAACCCATGCATCGCCCGGGCCAAGTCTTCGCCCTCCGTGGTTACGCGGAAAACCCACGATCTCGAGCGGCAGATCGGAAGAGCACACGTATGAACTCCAGTCACGTTTCGGAATC
>CBDUCC010000243.1:0-6135 GCA_965365555.1 uncultured Myxococcales bacterium
TCGAATCGCGAGATGGCCGAGCCCGCCGATGCCAACCACACCAACTCGGCTCTGTGATCGTGCATGCTGTCTGAGCGGTGAATAGACGGTGATGCCGCCACAGAGCAGCGGGGCCGCCACTTCCGAGGCGAGCTCCTCGGGGATCGGAAACGCGAACCGACCATCGACTTGAATTCGCTCTGCGAAGCCGCCAGGCCGCCCCACACAGGTCTCGATCATCTGCGCACAGAGGTTTTCGTCACCGCGCTCGCACCATTCACACCGATGACAACTCCCACACTGCCAGCCTACGCCGACACGATCGCCAACTCGGAGGTGGGGGACCAGTTCGCCGACGCCCGCCACCTTTCCAATCACTTCGTGGCCGGGTACGAGTGGATAGGAGCTGGTCTCCCAATCGTTGTCGATGAGGTGAAGGTCGCTGTGACAAATGCCGCAGTGTGTGATCTCGATGTCGATGTCGAGGGGACCGAGTGCGGGCGCGCCGTATCGGTAGAGCGAGAGCGACCCACCGGAGTTCTCGGCGGCATAGGCCGCCACGGAGCGGAGTTCGGGAGAGGTCATGTAGGCAGTCGTTTAGATTCTGGCCGGCACTCGTCAAATTGAATAGGGTAGGCGCGATGGGGATGCAGGGATGGCGCGCGCTGCTCGGCCTGGTGGTGGGGCTCGCCGCTTGCAGCCGAGGGGCGGTCCCCGAGCTCGTCGAACAGGGTGCCGCGACCAGCGGTCCGCGTGAAGAACGGGTCGTCGAAACCCCGTTGCCTTCGGATGTCGACAGCGAGGGTCTGCTAATCGGGGAGTTTCGGCTGAGCGAGCAGCCGATCGTCGATGGGGATACGATCCGAGTCGCGGGGATCGACGGTTCACTTCGGCTTCTCTCGATTGATACGGAAGAGAAACTCCGGGGCAAGAGCGCGCGCGCCGAGGTCGCGAAAGACTTCCAAGCGTACCGTGAGCGAAAGCGGAGTCGATCGTCGCGACCGCCAAAGATGGGAACTCCAATGGGCGAGCAAGCGACTGAGTTCGCAAAATCGTTCTTCGAGGGCGCGGAAGTCGTCCGACTGGAACGCGACGACCCGAAGAAGCTCCGCGGATCCTACGGGCGTCTGCTCGCGTACGCATTCGTTCGCAAAGAAGGCAGGTGGGTCAGCTACAACGTCGAATGTGTACGCGCCGGGATGAGTCCTTACTTCACCAAGTACGGGTACTCGCACCGCTTTCACAACCAACTATCGCGCGCCGAGGAAGAGGCGAAGGAAGCCCAACGCGGGATCTGGAACCCGGATGCCCAAGGGTACGGGGACTACGGCGAGCGCAAGGCCTGGTGGAACGCTCGTGCAGACTTCATACGCGCGTTCCAACACGAAGCGAATGGGCGTGACGACTTCATCGATCTCGCACGCTGGGATGCCGAAGACGTCCTCGAATCGAGGCTTGGTGACGAGGTGACTCTTCTCTCGACCGTCGATCGTATTCAACGGTTCAAGAAGCTGACTCGCGCCACCCTCGTGATGAAACAGGGGCGAGGTTTCCCCGTGATCTTCTTCGACCGGAAACCGTTCCTGCAGAGCAAGGTAGCGGCCTTCGCAAAGGAGCCGATCCGGGTGCGCGGCACCCTGAGCCTCTATGAGAAGGGTAAGTATCGTACCCTTCAGATCGTGGTGACCTCTGCATCGCAGATCACCGTGCCCGACCTCCCTCCCACAGACTGAGGAAACTCGAGACGCAGTCGACCGATAACCCCCCAAATCGCAGTAGCGGGAGGTCGAGATGATTGGAGTGCGAGCTTGGGTATGCATGGTCGTCTGCGTTGCGGCTGCTGGATCAGGGTGCGGGGAGCCGATCACAGGCCCGGGTAAACCGCTCGATGGGGCGGCGGATCCGGTCCCCTCCGAGCCAACCTGCCTCGATGGCGACCGGCGCCGCGAGGCAAACCCCCCACCGGCCGGGTCGGTACGAGTCAGCGAGTGGATGGCCAATCCCGAGGGGCGCGACACCGATCTCGAATGGGTGGAGCTCTGGATCTCGGATGCCGCCGACCTTCGCGGCTTGGAGCTTGGTCCTTCCCCGGATGCGTTAGCGCCGGTGGTGGACGATGACTCCTGTTTTCCGGTCGACGCGGGATCCTGGGTCGTCTTCGGGGCGAGCCCGGCGGCGGCTCCCCGCGTCGACGCGGAGCTTCCCTTCAGTCTGGGCAACTCCGGATCGCGGTCCATCATCGTGGCGGTGGATGGGGTGGTCATCGACCGGGTCGACTACGAGGGAGCCGACGAAGACGTCGTCGGCCGAATCGACACCGAAGGCAGGCGCTGCCATGGCGGCGAAGCGACTCCGGGCGTTGCGAACCCACCCTGCCCCGTCGTGCTCGAAGCGGGTGAGTGTCTGGATGAGGGCACCCCTCGCGCGGTGAAGCCTCCCGCGTTGGGCGAGGCCTGGATCTCGGAGTGGATGGCCGACCCGGCGTCGGTCGACAACCGCAGTGGCGAATGGGTCGAGGTCCGATTGGACACGGCATCGGATCTGAACGGCCTGACCCTCTCAGATCGGTCGGGGTCGAGTACGGTCGTCGAGAGCGATGCCTGCCTCTCCGTCGATCCTGGCACACACATACTGTTCGCGCGGGAGCTCGACTCCTCGAAGAACGGCGGGCTCGAAGGTGCCCTCCGTCCGCTCGGGATCTCGCTCAACAATCGGGACGAGACGATCCGGCTCGAAGCCGACGGTAAAGAGCTCGACCTGGTGACGTACGAGTCGGCGGAACGTGGGGTCGCCATGCAGGTCGACGAGCTCGGAAGTCGTTGCGCCGCTGTCGATTCGTACGGTGAAGGTGACTTGGGAACGCCCGGTGCGGCGAACCCTCCGTGTCTGTGAACCGCGCCCTGGGAACGATCGGCGCCGCAGCGCTGGTGCCGAGCGCGGCCCTTGCCGTTCCCTACGAGATCTACATCGAGATCGAGTCGGAGGACGAGCTGTACGACCTGCGAACCAGCGGACAGCTCTCGGAAGCCTCATTCGCTGCGCTTCTTCTTCTGTATCAGACCGGGGTGGCGCTGAATCGAGCTGGGCGCGAGGAGCTCTATCGACTGCCAAACCTCGAGTACGCCGATGTGGATCGAGTCATGGCCTACCGGCAGCAAGCAGGAGGGATCGGCGCACTCGGCGACCTGGTCGCTGCGGGCGCACTCGAGCGTCGCCTCGCAGAGTCGATTCGACCTTTCGTCTGGGTGCAACCGCCCGATGTCGCGAAGGTGGGCCCAAACGGGTTCGTCCGACTTCAAAGCCGATGGAGCGGACGAGCCGATCGGCTTCCGCCCGCGAGCGCGCTGCAAGCGCGACTCAGGGCGGCGCACCATCTCGACGCCGGGCTCATCGCGACGCTGACTCGGGACCGACTGCGGGCCGTTCGCTGGGACGCGCCGCGTGATGCGTTCAGCGTGGCTCCGGAGAGCGTTCGCCTGGAGGTCCCGAAAGCGTTCATCGAATGGGAGACGGAAACCTGGAAGGTAGTGGCGGGGACCTACCGAGTCGGCTTCGGACAGCGACTGACCTTCGATATCACCAACCAGGCCACGCCCAATGGGGCCTTTGGCGATTACGAGCTTCGCCGCCAGAACGAGCTCACCCTCGGCTGCAAGCGGGGCACCGGAGAGCTCAGCCGGTCACCGTGTCCTTCGGAGCCGGTAGCCCGAATCACGCCGGACTTCGCTTGGACCGCTCGACTGGCCGGAGTCGCCGCTGGAGTGAAACATCTGCCGGTCGGATCGGGGGGGTTGCAGCTCTACGGCTGGGCCTCGTACCAACCGAGGCAAGTGCAGAGCTTCGAACTTCGGAACGCATCACGCTGCGAGGACCCGAGGATCGACGATGACCCAGGATGCGCGGCACCGCCCGTGTACGTGCGCACCGGAGCGGGCGGACCGGCGCCCACGGCACGGTACGCAACCCTTCCGCGGGTCGGCGCAGAGGCCCTCGGCGGCGCGCACCTCGGCTACTTGTGGAACGACCGGGCGAGTCTTTCCTTGACGGGGTACGCCGCGGTGCCGACCTGGTGGGTTCAGGGCGTCCGTCTCGATTTCCAAGAGAGCGCTCGGACTCCGTTCGGCGGGGTCTTCGGGGCCCTCGGGTTGGGCGGAAGTTTCGGTTTCGGGCGTCAGGATTTCTTCGCCGAGCTCGCCAGGAGCTTCGATCGGCAGGCCGGCGGCGGTGGCGGCTTCGGAGCAATCGTCCGCAGCGTGACAAACCTCGGTCGAGGGGAGCTCGACGGATCGATCCGGTACTACGGCTCGCAGTACGCCAATCCCTACGCACGTCCGATCTCTGCACCCGAGGAGCTGGATGGACTTCGCGCCCGAGACGAGGTGGGGCTTCGCCTGGGCTTCTCGAGAAGGTCCGTGGCCGGTGTCCGCATCCGCGCTCTCCTCGACGGTTGGCGGGTGCTGTCGACTTCGTCCCTGCGGGGGCTCTCGTTTCTTCGGGTGGACCTAGAGCTCAGGGTCCCGCTGGTGCTGAGCCTCTGGACGGAGTACCGAACAGCGCCTTTGCGAGCGCTGCTTGCGAGCCGCCTGTCGTTCGTGCCCATCCGCTCTTTCGGGATCGCAGTGCAGGCGCAACATCGTTGGCTGAACCCGATTACGGGCCGCCGCCAACGCGATGTGGGAGCCGTTCTGGACATGACTGCAAGGCCGTTCGACGGACTTCGCCTCCGCGCGCGCATTCGTTACGATGTCGAAGACCTCTTCGACAATCACCGGCTTCCACAGACGATATGGCTGTATCTGGACTCGACGCTTCGGCTACGGGACCGAGACTTGCTGAGAATTCGTTACGATTTCCGCGTGTTTCTCGACGAGCGTGAATCCACTCGGGTCCGCGCCCCAAACCCCGAGCACTGGCTCTGGCTCGAATACACAGTTCGCTTCGGGCAACGGCACTAGGCGCCGAAGAGCGCTTTGAGAAAACGCTGAAGCTCCGCCCAGCTCTGCTCGTCGGCCTTCGCATCATAGGCGAGCGGCAACTTGAACTTCTTGCCCGTCGCCGTCGCTTCGGGATTGGTGAACGCGTGCATCGCGCCCGGGTACTCGATGAATACGTAGTTGGCCCCGGCCGCTTCCATTTCCTTTTTGAACGCTTCGACCTGCTCTTTCGGAACGAAGGGATCGTCCGCTCCGTGGAGCACGAGGACATCCGCCTTGATCGCGCCCGGCTTTGCAGGTGTCTCGGTTCCCAGGTTGCCATGGAAGCTAGCGACGCCGTCGAGATCCTTGCCCAACCGAGCCATGTGAAGAACGACTGCACCACCGAAGCAGTACCCGATCGCGGCCGTCTTCTCGGGATCCGTGGAGGCATGCGTCTGGAGCAGATCGAGCGCGGCCTCGAACCGGGCGCCGGCAACTTGGGCATTGCTCATCGTCTCCATCATGAACTTCTGCGCGTCGTCGGGATGGGCGGCGCGCTTGCCGTCGCCATACATGTCGAGCGCGAGCGCGGTATAGCCTTCCGCGGCGAGCATCCGGGCCCGACGCCGGACGTACTCGTTGTGGCCCCACCACTCGTGAACTACGAGGATGCCCGGCCGGGGCTCAGTCTTGGCGGCATCCCAGGCGATGTAGCCTTTGAGCGTCGTGTCACCGGCCTGGTAGCTGACCTCTTCGGTGCGAATGTCCGGTACGCCTAGGGCCTCGATCGGAGCGGCCGGCGGTTCCGGCTTCTCCGCAGGCGCTTCGGCCGTCTTGGAAGTACAGGCGGCGACCGACAGCACGAGGAACGGCAACAATGCTTTCATGCCCTGAGTCTGGGGCTCGGCGCGGGTTTTCCAAGACCGTTCTCCCGAGGGCGGCATACGCGGCCCGAAAGGCTACTTTTTGGCGGCTTTGCGCTCGGCGACCTCGGCCTGAACCTTCTCGACGATGTTCCGTGGCGCCGGAGCATAGTGCTTGAACTCCATCGAGAACTGACCTCGTCCCGAGGTGGCGGAACGAAGGTCACCGATGTAGCCGAACATTTCGCTGAGCGGAACGTCGGCCTTGATGCGGACGTTCGTGTGACCCTTTTCCTGCGAATTCACGATGCCACGGCGCCGGTTGAGGTCGCCGATGACGTCGCCCACGTTGGCGTCGGGCACGAAGACGTCGACCT
>CBDUCC010000244.1:0-6123 GCA_965365555.1 uncultured Myxococcales bacterium
GGTCGCCTTGTCGATCGCCTCCTGGGTATCGAACGGCTTGAGAATGCGGTCGTCCGCTCCGAACTCGGAGGCGCGGGCCTCATCGAGTGGCCGATGCTGGCTTGCCATGAGCACCACGGCGGTGCCGCCGAGCTGCGGGTCTCCCTTGATGCGCCGGGTCACCTCGTACCCGTCAAGCCCGGGCAGTGAAGCGTCGATGAACGCCACATCGGGACCGAAGTCTCGACCCTGCTCGAGCGCGAGCTCGCCGCTATCGACGGCCAGCAGCTCCGCGTCTTCCCCAGCGAACGTCATCTCCATGACCTTGCGCATCGTCACGCTGTCTTCGACGATTAGAATCCTCATCGACATCAAGCCCCATTCACCTAGATGTATGCTCGCTGGCATACGCGATCGGGGCCCAGCCGGTCAAGAAGCAGCGGGGGCGGTTTGACCCGTTCGGCCAGCGAACGTAGTGAGCGGCGATGCCGGATAGCGACCGAAAGCGCCTGTACCGGGAGCACGCGCCGAGGGCTCCCGAGGGGCACTTTTCACTAGAATCGGTGCTCGAGGGCACCGGGCCAATCGAGCTAGACATCGGTTTTGGCCGCGGTTTGTCGCTCTTCGAGCGGGCCGCGGTGGCGCCGGAGAGCCGGATTCTCGGGATCGAGGTCAAGACCAAGCTCGCCTACCAGATCGACGAGCGACTGCGGAAGCGGGAGATCCCGAATGTCTCGGTCTTCTGCGGGGATGCGCGAGAAATCTTGAAACGAGCCGAACCGGACAGATCGGTTCGACGGGTTTCTCTCCATTTCCCGGACCCCTGGTGGAAGAAGCGGCACGACAAGCGGCGGGTCATCGCCGAGACGCTCCTCGGCGAGCTGGAGCGGCTGATGGAGCCCGGAGCCGAGCTCTTCATCCAGACGGACGTCCAGCACCGCGCCGAGCAGTATCTGGCGCAGATTCGTGCCCGCCCAGCGTTCGAGCTCCCCTCGGCGAGCGGCTTCGTGGATGAGAATCCCTTCGGCGCGCGCTCGAATCGGGAAAAGAGGGCGATCGAAGACGGTCTTCCGGTCTGGCGGATCGTGGCCCTACGCCGCTAATCGGTCAGCGCCAGGGCTGCACACTGTTGCCGCGTCTGCTCGCGAAGAGCGGCCTGACGCTCTTCGGGCGTCTGGTCGGGCGCGTAACCGGGGATGAAATAGCCGAGGTCGTCCACGATGTCGTAGAGTTCTTCCCCCCGGTCGAGGAGCTTGCAGTTGCGGCGCTTCAACGCGTCGACGAGCCGCGGCAGAGCGTCGATGCTGTGTGCCTTCGTATCGTGCATCAACACGATGCCGCCGCGATCGCCTGTCTCGCGCTCTTGACGTTCGAGCACATGGAAGAACATCCGAACGACTTCATCCGCTGACTGCGCTTCGAGGTCTGCCGGGTAAACACCCCACATCACACTGCTATAGCCGTGGTCGCCTAAGATCTGCTCCACACGTTTCGACAGCGCACCGCCCGGAGGCCGTATCAGTCGCGGCCTGCGCCCGATGGTCCAGGCGATTTTGCCCGCGCTGCGCCGGAGCTCGGCGTCGATCGCGGCGTTGTTGAGTAGTGGAAGCTGCCGATGCGTCTCGGTGTGGTTGCCAACCATGTGACCACGGCGGACCATGTCACGGACGATCTCAGCGTGCTCACGCTCCCAAGGGTTCCCGTTGCCAAAGCTCTCGCTCGTGACGAAGAAGACGGCCTTGATCCCGAGCTCGTCGAGAAGGTCGAGCAGCCTCGGCGTCGTCCGCTTGGATGGGCCGTCGTCGAACGTGAACAGAAGCATCCGATGCTTGCTTCCACCACCGATCGTCAAACCGCTCGGGAAACGATCGCCCGTGGCATCCCTGTCGCCGACTCTTGCGACACGCTTGATCAGCTCCGGCCCGGGCTCGGCGTGGACGGGCTCGACGGGAAGTGCGGGCGCCGGACGGACGCTGGCCGGATAGCTCGTTGGGAAGCCCACGCTGATCTCGGACGCGTGCACGAACGAGCCTCCGCCGACGATCGCCAAGGTGCAGCAGAGCAGCCGAAGCTTCCATGAGATCCACGGCATGACATCGACGATCGTAAGGAAGCCGTCTCCGATAATGCGAGAAAGCGGCACCACCTGGACAGGTCTCCAGTTGCAACGGTCGATCGCATCGGGTACGCCCGTCGGCCAAATGGGCGAGGCGTGATCGAAGTCAACGGGTTGAGCCGCAGGTACGGGAGTCGTCTCGCCGTCAGCGACGTGTCCTTCCGTGTCGAGCCGGGCCAAATCGTGGGATTTCTCGGTCCGAACGGTGCCGGGAAGACGACGACCTTGCGGATGCTCACCGGCTATCTGGCACCCACCGCCGGAGATATTCGGATCGACGGGATCGACGCAGTGGGAAGCTCGATCACGGCGCGCGCCCGGCTCGGCTACATGCCGGAAGGCGTCCCGCTCTACGCGGAGATGCGCGTCGACGAGTATCTACGGTACCGGGCCACCCTAAAGGGCATCGCGAAGCCGAACCCGGCGGTGGACCGCGCTCTGCGGCTCGCAGGCGTCGCCGATGCGAAGAAGCGCATCATCGGCCAGCTCTCCAAAGGCTACCGTCAACGCGTGGGCCTGGCAGACGCGCTGATCGCAGACCCCGCGATCCTGATCCTCGATGAGCCCACGTCGGGCCTGGACCCGAACCAGGTGCGCCAGTTCCGGGAGCTCATCCGCGGATTTGCGGGCAAGAAGACCGTGTTGCTCTCGACCCACATTTTGTCCGAGGTCGAAGCGGTCTGCGACCGAGTGATCATCATTCGCCGCGGCGAGAAGGTGGCCGACCTTGCACCACGCGATTCTGAAACCAGCCTGGAGGACGTGTTCGCGCAATTGACGGCCGATGATGCAGCGGAGGCTGAGTCATGAAAAGCCTGTGGGTGATCCTCCGCCGCGAGCTCGGCTCATTCTTCGTGTCGCCGCTGGCGTACGTCGTGCTCACGGCCTGGCTCGTTTGGAACGGCGTCGTCTTCTGGGTGCTCACCGAATTCTACGCGAGGAACGCCGTGGCATCGGGAGCCGCGACCCCCCTCTCCGCGTTCTTCGGAGGCAGCTCGCTTTTCTTCATCCCGCTGCTCGTCTTCGTCCCGGTCCTCACCATGCGACTGGTCGCGGCGGAAAGGCAGTCGGGCACGATCGAGCCCCTGATGACCGCGCCGGTCTCGGACACGGCAATCATCGCCGGAAAGTACGGGGCTGCCCTCGGGATCTGGGCAGTCCTCTGGGCACCGACCGCGATCTACGCCTACATCATGAGTCAACATGGCACCGTCGATTGGGGTGCGGTTCGTGCCAGCTACTTCGGCATTCTGATGCTCGGCTCGTACTTCATGGCGGTCGGGCTCTTGATGAGCGTGATCGCGCCCAATCAGATCATCGCGGCAGTTCTGGCATTCGTCGCCCTCGGCGTGCTGTTCACTGTCGGCATCGGCGAGTTCGTCTTCGATGGGGCAGCCCGAGAGATCTGCTCGTACGTCAGCATGTGGGGTCACATGCAGAGCTTCGCGAAGGGAGTCGTGGACACCCGGTATCTGGTCTTCGACCTCTCGGTGACGCTCCTCGCACTGGGTCTCAGCGTTGGCATCCTGCAATCGAGGAGGCACGTATGAGCGCGCATCCTCGCACGCGGCTCAACCTGGCAATGACCGCGGTCCTAGGCCTCGTCGTGGTGGTTCTCGTGAACTATCTCTCGTCGCGCCACTACCGGCGTTGGGACTGGACTAGCCGGGGCCTCTTCACGCTGTCGGAGCGAAGCCAGCAAGCCCTGCGCGAGCTCGATGACGACGTCCAGATTTACGTGTTTCTCGGTCGTGACGAGCAGGACTTCGCCGACGTCGAGACACTTCTCGAGGAGTACGTCGCCGTCACCGACCGAATCACGGTCGAGTGGATCGATCCGGACCGCGACCGATCGCGCTATCAGGCGCTTGCCGACAAGTTCGGAATCGACAGTTGGTTGGCCGGAGACGTCACGCTTTCGCAGGTGCCGGTCGTCGTAACGAGCGGTGGACGAAAGTGGAAGGTCGAACGGCATCAGTTGATTGTCGAAGACTTCGACAGCTTCGATGATGCCGACGGCCACAAGCTCGATCTGCAGTCGGAGCGGGCACTCACCGGAGCGATTCTCGAGGTGACCACCGGGACACCCACCAAGGTATGTCTAGCCTCGGGCCACGGCGAATGGGAAACGGGAGCCTACGGCGAGCGCAGCTTCGACGCGGTAGCCCGAGAGCTCGAGTGGGAAAAGATCGAAGTCGAAACCTTCGAGGTTCGCAAAGAGGATGTGCCCGGCAACTGCGATGCCTTGTTCGTGGTCAGCCCGCAGCGCCTGTTCTCCGAGGACGAGGTCGCCATCGTCGATCGCTACATCATGGGTGGCGGCAACGTCTTGCTCGCCTTCGACCCGGTCCTGAAGAACGAAGCGCTGGCGCCAACCGGCTTCGAGGCATCGCTCGAGGCACGTGGGATTCTTCTCGGGCAAGACCTAGTGATCGAGAACGACACGGCACAGCAGCTTCCAGGCAACCCAGGCGACCTCTTTCTCGCAACGAACCTCGGAATGCACCGACTCGTCGATGGAATTCGCAAACGTGGCGGCGGCTTGCTCATCGCCGTGGCGCGCTCCGTACGAACGGCCGAAGGGAGCGATACGGAGGTGCTCTTTCGGACGAGCCCGCAAGCAGTCGCCGAATCCGATCTCGAGCGCGCGCTGAACCCCGACAAGAAGGGCCAATCGACTTCATCGAGCGCGGTCCCATTGGCCGTGGCCTGGGAGTACGTCCCTCCGCTCGGCGAGGATTTGAAGCCCGTCGAGTCCGAGGGAGCCGAGCCGGGGCGTCTGCTCGTCGTCGGAGACGGCGACTGGATGAGTTCTGAGCTGCTCGAAAACCCGCAACTCTCGAACATCGACTTTTTGTCCGCAACCGCTGGCTGGCTCACGCAGCGCGAAGCTTTGATCAACATCGCTCCGCGCAAGACCAAGGCGCAGGCGGTCATCATGAGCGACGAGGATCTGCAGAATCTGCTTTTTCGCGTGGTGGTCCTGCTACCGCTTGCAGCGTTCATCGCTGGGTTCGGCGTCTGGTGGTCGAGGCGGTCATGAGCGCTCGAGTACCGATCATCCTAGCTCTGATCGCGGCCCTCCTTCTCACCTACGTCCTTGCATTCGAACGAGGCCGACCGAGCGCAACCGAAGTCGAGTCACGCTCGGGCCTGCTCGTCGAATCCCTCGTCCGAGACAGGATCACCGCAATCCGGATCGCAAAGGGCGAGGCCCGGACGCTGCTTCGACGGGAGGGAGAGGGCTTCGACGAGACGTGGACGCTCGAGCAACCGCAGCAGAGTCCGGCCAACCCCGAGGAGGTCGAAGACTACCTTCGGAATTGGGAGTTCTCGATCCCCGTTCGAACTCTGGAGTCCCCGAGCGACGAGGACCGTGCAAAGTTCGGCGTGGATTCGCCGCGGGGCGAGGTGACCTTCGAGATGGGCCGAGCCCAGGTTCGAATCACGCTGGCGTCCGGAATCCCGGTCGACGGCGGCGGATACGTATGGATCGATGACGAGCCCGCCGTCGTGGTCGTCGGACAAGAGGTGGTCGACCTGTTCGACCGTCGATGGGACGAGTTTGCGGTCAAGGACGACGCCGGAGCGCCTCTCCTCGAAGACCTCGAGGGCGCTGGCTTGGACTGACCTCGACGACAGCGGTCGACTACTTGTCGGTCTTGGCGAGCGTGTCGTGGGAGACGTACTCCACGAGCCCATTGCTCGTGTTGAAGCCTCCCGAAGAGATCAGGGTGAAGTGTCCCTTCACGCGCACCTTGTTTCCGACCGCGAGGTCGCGTGGAACGACGACGCCGCCGGAGATGGTGGTGGTCTGGCGGCCGCGGCGGGCGCGTTCGAGCTGTTCGCGATTGTCCGCGTAGCCGACGACGATGAGCTGTTCGCCACGCTCCTTCTGATCTGCCGTGTCGGCAATGAACATGTGTGGCGCCGCGGCTTTGGGGCACTCCTCTTTCTTCTTCTTCTTGCACACGGGCGGCTCGTAGATATCCACGATGTAGCCGGTGACCGTGAGGTCGGAGTCGAGG